>JAYVJD010000178.1:0-10234 GCA_043769625.1 Pseudomonadota bacterium
GTCGATGCGCGCGGGGTGGACGTTGCTGAGTCCCGAGCGTTTCAGTCGCGGTTTCAGATTGGTCAGGCGTTTTTCTGAGGTATCAAAAGCATAAAGACGGCCGAGGCTTTGCATCATTGCACCGATAGCCAGCGTCTTGCCGCCTGCGCCGGCGCAAAAATCGGCGATCATGTCGGTACGTTTCGGCTCGAGCAAAATCGCCAGCAGTTGGCTGCCTTCGTCTTGAATCTCGATTTTGCCGTCAAGAAATAATTCGTGTTTATTCAGCGCCGGTTTGCCTTTGACGCGAATGCCGACCGACGAGTAGGGCGTGGGCGAGGCTTCGATGCCGGCCAATTTCAAGGCGAGCAACACATCATGGCGATTAGTCTTCAGCGTGTTGACGCGCAAGTCGAGCGGCGCCGGGTTTTGCATACTGCGCGCGATGGCGAGTATCTCGTCGTCGGACATTTGCGCACGTAATTTTTCCACTACCCAATCGGGTAAATCGGCTTGCACGGCGAACGGTAGCTCATCGATGACGCGGCTTTTTAATTCGATCAGAAACGCTTCTTCGCCTTCGCGCAACAACGGCGTCAATTCCTTCATGCCAACGCCTTGCAATTTCACCAGCGCCAGCAACGCCATCTGGCGCGGAATACCTTCGGGAATTAAATGTTCGAGCAGGCGACGTTTGCGCAAAATGGCGTAAACGGTTTCGGCAATGAACGCGCGGTCGCCTTGACCGAGTTCCGGTTGGTCGCGGAAAAAAAATTTCAGCGCCACATCTGCCGGTGTGCGCAGAGGAAGAATAATGTGAAGGGCGTGCGATAAATGACTGAGTTGCGTAGAGGTGATGGCCATAAAATTATTCGATGTTGAGGCTCGATAATAACCTTTCAGTTTTATCGCCCTCGGGTTCTACTACCAGGACGCGTACTGGAATGAAATTTTTATCTTTTGCCAACCATACATCGGTGCGGGTTTCACCCGGCTGCGATATGCGGGCGACATGGATGGTATCGAAAGTCCCGGCTGGGGTGTCGATACTGACTTCTTCCACTTTGCGGAATTCGTAAGCTTCTAATTGTTTGCCATTGGTCATGAAAACTTTTGACGTGCCTTCTTTTAACGGCGCGAACATGAACTGATAAATGATCGACAGCGCATCTTGCGAGCCGGGCTTGAGGTCGGATTTTTCTTTTTTGCCGTCGAACTGCATTTCGATACTATTGGCGTTCCAGTCCATTAAAGCCACGCGGTTTTTTTCCGGGCTTTTGCTGCGGCGCTGTTCAAAGCGCGTCGGGCGCAAGCCGGAAGCCACCACGCTACCGCTGCTCAAAAAAGTAATGCGGTCTTTGAAAAAAGCGCTCCACATCCCGCGCGCTTGCGACACGCTTTCGAGTTTATAGCTGTCGCCGCTGCGCTTGAACGATTCTTTGGTTTCGCCCACGCTAAAACCTTTGTACGACAATTCGTAGGTGAGATGCATATCGCCGGCCGCCGCGTGCGCAAGGGCTGCACTCGACAATAAAAAAAGAGCGGAAAATAATTTAAGCGTTTTCAAATTAGCTTTCATGCGGTGTCTCCTGGCGATATCAATAGCGAGCTGGTTTCGCTCGCACCTGAAATAACGCAGCGGCCCTGTTGAACGACGACACGGTTTTCCAGCAACCACTTCAACGCCATTGGGTAAATCTTATGCTCCGCCTCGCGCACCCGTGCCGCCAGCGTCGTTTCATCATCCGATTCCAATACGGGCACCACAGCTTGCGCGATGATCGGCCCGCTATCCAATGTTGGCGTGACGAAATGCACCGTGCAGCCGTGCACTTTGACGCCGGCTTCCAGCGCCCGCTGATGCGTGTGCAGGCCGCTAAAAACGGGCAAGATAGACGGATGAATGTTTATCAGTAAGTATTTGAATTTATTGATAAAATTATCACCCAGCACACGCATAAAACCAGCCATCAAAATAAAATCCGGCGCGTAATCATTGATGCATTGCGCTAGTGCTTGATCGAAATCTTCGCGCGTCGCAAATGTTGTGTGATCAAGCACGCGTGTCTCGATATTTAGTTCGCGTGCGATTGCTAACCCTGCGGCGTTCGGACGATTACTGATCACGGCGGCGACACGGCACGACAATTTCGCTTGAGCCAGCGCGCGCATATTGCTGCCCGCGCCAGAAATCAAAATGACAATAGACTTCAAGCTGAATTACACCACAACAGTTTGCGGTTGGTTGCCTGCGCGTTTTTGAATCGTGCCGAGTTCCATGACCGTTTCACCGGCGGTGCGCAAATGCTTCATTGTTGCCGATACATCGGCTTTGGCCACGACGACCACCATGCCGATGCCGCAATTGAATACACGGTGCATTTCCCTGTCTTCCACGTTGCCATGTTGTTGCAACCAAGCGAACACCGGCGGCAACTTCCAGGCATTTTTATCCAGTACCGCCGTGAGATTTTCGTCCAGCATACGCGGAATGTTTTCCAGCAAACCGCCGCCAGTAATGTGCGCCATGCCTTTGATCGTGACCTGCTGCATCAGTTGCAACAACGGCTTGACGTAAATGCGGGTTGGGGCGATGAGATCTTCGGCCAGCTTTTTATGCGAGGCATCGTTGAAATCAATCTTCTCGCGCTCAATGATTTTGCGCACCAGCGAAAATCCATTCGAATGCGGGCCGCTCGACGCGAGGCCGAGCACGACGTCGCCAGGCTGAATCGATTTGCAATCAATGATGTTGGCTTTTTCCACCACGCCGACGGCAAAGCCGGCCAAGTCGTATTCACCATCGGGATACATGCCGGGCATTTCTGCCGTCTCGCCGCCAATGAGCGCGCAGCCGGCCATTTCGCAACCCTGCGCGATGCCTTTGACCACTTGCGTCGCGGTCGGCACGTGTAGTTTGCCACAGGCGAAATAGTCGAGGAAAAATAACGGCTCGGCGCCTTGCACTAAAATATCGTTGACGCTCATCGCGACCAGATCAATGCCGACCGTGTCGTGTTTGTTCAACATGAACGCAAGTTTGAGCTTAGTGCCGACGCCGTCAGTGCCCGACACTAATACCGGGTTCTGATATTTTTTCGAAATTTCCACCATCGCGCCAAAGCCGCCGATGCCGGCCAGGACTTCCGGCCGCATGGTGCGCTTGGCGAAGGGTTTAATGTTTTCGACGAGATTATCGCCAGCGTCGATATCGACACCGGCGTCGCGGTAAGAAAGAGGGGAGAGGTCAGTAGTCATATTGAGTAGTGGCGAGGATAAGGATAAAGTGCAGCAAACGTAAATAAGGATTTTACTCCAAATGGACCACGAACGCTCCCATGACTTGCACTACCTGTGGATACTCGGTGCCGCCTGCGTCGCGGGCCTGTTACTTTATTTACTCAGCCCGATACTGGCGCCGTTTTTATTCGCCGGTATTCTGGCGTATATCTGCGACCCGATAGCCGATTGGCTCGAACGTAAACGCGTGCCGCGTAGCCTTGCCACGGTTTTGGTGATGCTGTTACTGGTTGCCTTATTCGCCACGTTGCTGCTGATTTTGATTCCGTTGTTCTATAAAGAAGTCGTGCAACTGTCGGAAAAATTACCCGGCTACTTAATTCAATTACGCGACCAACTAGCGCCGTGGATTAAGGCCAAACTCGGGGTTGAATTGCAACTTGATCTGGATACGATTAAACAAACCTTGAGCGAAAACTGGAAAAGCGCAGGCGGCGTGGCGCAAAATTTATTATCCGGCTTGAAAGTCGGCGGTCTCGCGGTAGTCGGATTTTTTATCAATATGCTGCTGGTACCCGTCGTGTTGTTTTACCTGCTGCGCGATTGGGATAGTCTCGTCAAACAAATTGACGCGATCATCCCGCGCCGCTATCACGAACGTGTCACCACCCTCGCGCGCGAAGTCGATCAAGTGCTGGCGGAATTTTTACGGGGACAAATTTCCGTCATGTTCATCATGTCGGCGTTTTATGTGGTGGGCTTGTGGATCGCCGGTCTCGAATTCGCGCTGCCCATCGGCATCATCACCGGCATGCTGGTCTTCATTCCCTACCTCGGCGTGATGGTCGGCTTAATCCTCGCCACGCTCGCCGCGTTCATGCAATTTCAAAGCATCAGCGGCGTGATTCCCATCTGGATCGTGATTGGATTAGGGCAGGGCATCGAAGGCATGTTGGTCACACCAAAATTAGTCGGCGAACGTATCGGCCTGCATCCCGTCGCAGTGATATTTGCGTTGCTGGCATTCGGACAACTGTTCGGATTTTTCGGCGTGTTACTCGCTTTACCAGCGAGTGCTGCGTTGCTGGTGTGGTTACGCCATGTGCAAAGGGATTATTTGGTGAGCAAAGTGTATAACGACTAAGTATTTGATTATATTAATAAATTTATTAGCTTATTTCTTAAATTAAAAAGGGCGTGTTACACGCCCTTTTTATTTTTGCGACTGAAATAAAATCAGCGCACGACTTTTCTTTGGCGCAAACGTAGCCCGGTAAAAATGCCGTGAATGGAAATGGTCAGCAGTAATATTCCGATTACAACTAGCGTCCAGGCGACCAGCTCGCTGGTGTGGTAGGGCATGACGCTTTTGCCGAAAATGGAACCGAGGCCGATGACGAGGCAAATCAGGCTGAGGGCGTCGAGCGCGATAAAAGTGGCAAAAGATTTACTTAGCGATGATTCGCTGTGGCGTTGAATGGACATTTATTTATTCTTGGTCAGGGTTGATAGAGAGCAGGGCCGATACGTCGTCGTCGGCTTCCAGTTCGTCCATTTCATCCAAAATGGGATCGACTGGGCGGCCGCTGCGACGCACGGCGCCGGCGGCGGTTTTGCTGCCGGGGTAACCGGAAAACATCACTTGCGTGTCGTAGTAATTCGGCTGCGCGTGGGTGACCGGCGAATTGACGACGGTATCGTCAACACTTTTGGTCGAACCGGATTTCATTTGTTGTGCCATGTTGTCCTCGCTTATGCGTGAAAGTACGCTTGCAGGATATGCCAACGCTTTCGCGGACAATATGGAATACATCACACCGAACAGTGAATTTTTATGCTTGTGATTTTTGTCACAGTTTTTAGGCCGGGCCGATGCCTTTTTTCCAAGCAGTATTCGTTTGCGTTTGGCCGGTACTCAAGTTGACGGTTTTGGCGAAATCAAGCATGCGTTGAATCGACAGCTTCGCGCGACGCGCGATGTCGGCATCGACGTGAATTTCGTTGTGGCCTTTTTCCAATGTCGTCGCGAGATTGGTCAAGCCGTTCATCGCCATCCACGGACAATGCGCGCAGGATTTGCATGTCGCGGAATTGCCCGAGGTAGGCGCTTCGATGAAAATTTTTCCCGGCGACAGCGTCTTCATTTTGTGCAAAATACCATTGTCAGTAGCGACGATGAATTCCTGCGCATCGAGCGTCTGCGAAGCTTTGATGATTTGCGTGGTCGAGCCGACCACATCGGCCAATTGCACCACCGCTTCGGGCGATTCCGGGTGCACCAGCACTTTGGCTTTCGGGTGGAGTTTTTTCAGTTCAGCTAATTCAAACGCCTTGAATTCGTCATGCACCAGACACGACCCTTGCCACATCACCATGTCGGCACCGGTTTGCTTTTGGATGTAATTACCCAGATGACGGTCCGGCGCCCAGAGTATCTTTTTACCTTGCGCGTGCAAATGCTCGACGATTTTCAAGCCGATGCTCGACGTCACCATCCAGTCCGCGCGCGCTTTTACCGCCGCGCTGGTGTTGGCATACACCACCACGATGCGGTCGGGGTGCGCGTCGCAAAACGCGTTGAACTCATCTGGCGGACAACCCAAGTCGAGCGAACATTCCGCTTCCAAGTCGGGCATCAAAATGCGTTTTTCCGGATTGAGGATTTTCGCCGTCTCGCCCATAAAGCGCACGCCGGCGACGACGATGGTTTGCTCCGGACGCGCCGCGCCGAAGCGCGCCATCTCGAGTGAATCGGATACGCAGCCGCCGGTTTCTTCGGCTAAATCCTGCAGGTCCGGGTGCACGTAATAATGTGCCACCAGCACTGCGTTTTGGTCTTTGAACATTTTTTTGATATGTGCAATCAGCGCAGGCTTTTCCTGCGGCAACGGTTCGCGCGGCACTTTGGCCCAGGCTTCGCCAGTAGCGCAGCCGGGGTGGTCAAACAATACTTTAATCGGGGCGATGGCATTCATTTTCATTCCTCTGCGACGGCTTACTCAATCCGTGGCGTTCATTATCCCATATTTGGGTAACGCTCATCGAACGCAAGCCGCCATAAAAATTCACACTTGCCTAGCCGCTATTTCTGCCAAAGCGCGGGGCATTGGTCTATCGTGATAAAATATTAGGATAATATTTCCGCACTAAAACTATTCGTTTTCCCTATTTGATGCGTCAACTTATTCTCGATATCAACCCCGGCGTAACTCCTACGTTGGATAACTTCGTCGTTGGCCGCAACGCTGAAGTGTTGGCGGCTTTGCGTTCGCTGGTCGAAGGCGCGCCGGCTGATCGATTTATCTATTTGTGGGGCGATCGCGGTGCGGGCAAAACCCATTTGCTGCGCGCCTTGGTCAGCACATTTTCCTCCGGTAAAGCGGTGTATCGCCTGTGCGAAGAGGGCATGGGTTTCGGCGCGGCACCGAGCTGCGATTTATTATTGGTGGACAATGTGCAACGCTTAACTGACAGCGGACAGATTTGCTTGTTTAATGTTTACAATGAAATACGCGAAGGTCGCGGTATGCTGTTAGTAGCGGGTGATGCGCCGCCGGCAGAACTGCAAATTCGGGATGATTTAAAAACCCGTCTGGCATGGGGCCTCGCGTATCAATTGCACCCATTGAATGAAGCAGAAACCGCAGCCGCGCTCAAGCGCCATGCGCAGGCGCGCGGGATGCAGATCAGTGACGACGTCTTCGATTATCTGTTCCGTCACTGGAAACGCGATCTGCCGTCTTTACTAATGGCGCTGGATAAGCTCGATGGCTACTCGCTGGAAACCAAGCGGCCCGTCACCATTCCCTTATTGAAACAAATTTTGATCAACGATGAGAAATAATGAAGCTGGCACTTTTTGATTTAGACAATACCTTGCTCGCAGGCGATAGCGATTTTGAGTGGGCGCAATTTTTAATTGAGCAAGGCGTGTTGGACCGCGAAGTGTACGAAGCGCGTAACGCCGATTTTTACGCGCAATACAAAGCGGGCACCTTGGATATCCATGCGTTTTTGGATTTTCAGCTCAAGCCTTTGTCGCGGCACAAGCGCGCAGTTCTCGATGGCTGGCACCTGCAGTTTATGCGCAAAAAAGTGATGCCGATGATGACGCCTTTATCGCGCGAACTGGTGTTGCGGCATCAATTGCAGGGCGATGAACTGGCAATAGTGACCGCGACCAATAGTTTTGTCGCCGGCCCGATTGCGATGGCGTATGGCATCAAACATTTGATTGCTACGGAGCCGGAAAAAAGCGGCGCCGACTTCACCGGCCGCGTATCAGGCATACCCAGTTTTCGCGAAGGCAAAATCACGCGCGTGGCTGAATGGTTGAAGCAACGCGGGCAAAAATGGAGTGATTTTTCCGCCAGTTATTTTTATAGCGATTCGCTGAATGATGTGCCGTTACTCGAAATGGTCACCCACCCCGTCGCGGTGGATCCGGATGAAAAACTTAAGGCATTCGCCTTGGAGCGTGGCTGGCCGGTTATTTCTCTAAGAAATTAGTTTAATATAATCAAATAGTTATAAAATATACCGACAACGGAACGATTATGGTAAATATCAGCAAGCAAGCCATCGCGCAAATTGCCGACACGGGCATTTTCAAAAATGTCAGCCTCGAATCTATCGAAGCTTTGCTGGAGGAATGCGAAGTGCGCAATATTCCCAGCGGCGAAGTATTGCTCTCGCCCGGCGAAATCGGCGGCATCGTGTATGTGGTGTTAGATGGCGAGCTGAATGTGCATTTGGGCAATCTGAGCAACTCCGCGCATTTGGTGGTGAAAAATGGCGAATGCGCCGGTGAGATGTCGATTATCGATGGTAAAAAAGTCTCGGCCTATGTAGTGGCCAATGTGCCGACCACCTTGCTGGCTATGCCCGAAGCGATTCTGTGGTCGATGATTAATTCCTCGCACACCATTGCGCGTAATTTTCTGTTCGTATTATCCAGCCGCATGCGTAACGACAACACGGCGTTGATTGAAAGCATGAACCAGATGCAGGAATTCGAATACGCCGCCAGCGTGGACGGGCTGACGGGTATGCATAACCGTCGTTGGTTGCACGACGCTTTCGCGCGGCAACTTTTCCGTTGCCAGAAAGACGGGCGCGACATGTCGCTGATCATGATGGACGTGGATAATTTCAAATCGGTCAATGATCAATATGGCCACCTGACCGGCGACCAGGTGTTATGTACCGTCGCACGCATCGTGTCGCACCAATTGCGCCCGGGGGATTTACTCGCGCGCTTTGGCGGCGATGAATTTTCCCTGTTGCTGCCGGGCAGCAGCGCGAGCCAAGCGGTGCAAGTCGCAGAGCGTTTGCGCAGCGCGGTCGCGACCGCTTCGATTCCTGTGCATGGCAATCAGGGCATGATTAACGTCAGTATTTCGCTCGGTGTTTCGCAAGCCAAGCTCGGCGACGCGCTGGAAAATCTGATTTCCCGTGCCGATGCCGCGTTGTATTCCGCCAAGCGCGAAGGCCGGAACTGCGTGTCGTTCTAAGGATAAAGATTTCGGCTGCTGTCGGGCGCAACCCTATTCCGCCGAATGAGTTTAGACAACCTGCGGTGCAATTCGCAAGCTCGTTGCGCCCTGCGCGAACTTTAAATTTTTTTTACTCAAACTTCAAACAGAGCACTAACGGAGGCTCACGATGCAGCAATCCGATCTAGCTATTCCTATCTTGCCAAGTCAATCCATAAGCGCGACAGTCGCTTTCTACAAGCGATTAGGCTTTGAGGGCGGAACGCACGAATTTGATAGTGGGTATGCAATCATGCGGCGTGGGACAGTCGAGATCCACTTCTTCACCCACAAGCAACTTGTTCCCGCAGAGTCTTCCGCAGGGTGTTACATCCGGGTTCTAAATGTCGAGGAGGTGTACAGCGCAATGGCTTCGAGCCAGTTGCCGAAGAGTGGAATACCGCGCATGGATGCGCTGGAGGATAAGGCATGGGGGCTTCGGGAGTTCGCGATCGTTGATCCTGATGGAACCCTCATGCGTATAGGCCAAGTGCTTGAGGAATCCGTGTAGGACGCGATGAGTTTGCGAATTGCGTGGCATAAACCAATCCAATAACATCACCTCAGGTTAGGCAACAATGCGTTGAACACAGTGCCGTAAGGGGCAATCTTATGGCGCTACATGAGAAGGTAAAAAATATCTTGGTCTTTTTTAAAGGATTGTTCGGTGCAATGGCATTGCACCCTACTAATGATTGATTGAAAATGGCAGAAAAAGTATAGCTTGGATGTAGCAAAGAGGAATCCGGGTTTCGCTTTTTCCCTACCGTCTTCCCCAGATTAAGTTACGCTTTTCAGCCCGCGTATGGCGCAATGAGTTTACGAATTGCGCAGTATGCAAGCAGCTTACAAACACAGCCACACACAATCTCGCCCCGCACCTAACACCCTGCTAAACTGACGGCCTTACTCTCGCCGGTTTTGCCTCATGTCGCGCAGTTTGTGGTTAGCCTTAATCCTCCTCGCTTTATTCAGCCTCGGCCTCGGCCTGTGCGTCGGCAGTGTCGCTATTTCTCCGGCAAAAATTCTCACTGCTATCAGCGGCAGCGCGTCGGATATTGACAGTGAAATTATTTTCGGTCTGCGTTTGCCGCGTGTTTTCACCGGCTTTATTTGCGGCGCGCTGTTGGCTTTGTCCGGCATGTTGTTGCAGGTGTTGTTGCGTAATCCTTTGGCCGACCCGTATATCCTCGGTGTGTCTGGCGGTGCGTCGTTGGCGGGATTGATCGCGTTGATGCTAGGTGCTTCTGCGTTTATCGTGCAGTCTGCGGCGCTGTTCGGTGCAGGCACAGCCATTTCGTTGGTGTTCGGTTTGAGTTATCGCAGGCAAAGCTGGCGCATGGAAAGCCTGTTGCTGGTTGGTGTGATTATCTCTGCCGGTTTCGGTGCGTTGATTACGATGTTGCTTACCCTCGCGCCGGCGAGTGATGTGCGCGGCATGTTGTTCTGGCTGATGGGCGATTTGTCGCACGCGGATACGC
>JAYVJD010000179.1:0-3893 GCA_043769625.1 Pseudomonadota bacterium
CCGGCAAATTGGCCTTCGTGTTCCGCCACCCACAGGGCATCGGATTTTTTATTGAAGGCAGAAATATAATCGGCCAATTCTTTCGCCCGCTCCGTTTCAAAAGTGGCGTCGAATTGCCAATTTAATTGGTAGTAAGCAGCATGAGAAAGCGTAATGCGTCCTATGTCGCCAGTTTTGTAGGCGCGCAATGTCACATCGCGTAGCAGCATGCTACTCATGGTGCGGGGTTGGTGTAATGTAAATGTATGGCATCGATTTCTTTCAACACTTCTTCCGACAGGGTGACCTGGCAGGCGGCAATATTTTCTTTTAATTGCGCCATGGTAGTTGCGCCAATAATATTGCTGGCGACAAACCAGCGGCTTTGCACGAAGGCCAGAGCAAGAGTAGTTGGTGTGAGATTATATTTCTGCGCCAATTCGACATAGGCCTTTATCGCCGGTTGCACATTCGGCTTGGTGTAGCGTTGGGGGAAGCCTTCAAACAAATTGATACGACCGGGCGCTTTCGGGTCGGCCAAATATTTACCAGTAAGATAACCAAATGCCAGCGGGCTATAGGCGAGCAAGCCGACTTTTTCACGCATACAAGTTTCTGCCAGATAAGGTTCAAATGAACGGTTGAGCAGACTATAGGCATTCTGTATCGACACCACGCGCGGCAGATTATGCATATCGGCCATTTTGCAAAATTCACTCACGCCCCACGGTGTTTCGTTGGATAACGCAACGTGGCGGATCTTGCCCGCTTTGACCAGCTCTGCCAGCGATTCAAGCTGTTCGCGTATCGGCGTGGTTTCACGCTCCAGCGCGGCGTCAAATTTCCACGCACCGAACATCGGCACATTGCGCTCTGGCCAATGGATTTGATACACATCGACATAATCCGTTTGCAATCTTTTCAAGCTGCCGTTAATCGCCAGATTGATATTGGTTTTATCCAAGATCACCGCGCCGTCACGTATCCATTTGAAGCCGCGCGCTGGGCCGGTAATTTTGGTGGCAATGATAGTTTTGTCGCGCGCTTGTTTTTTCAGCCAGGTACCGATGTATTGCTCAGTGCGGCCTTGCGTCTCGGCCTTGCCGGGGACGGGATACATTTCGGCGCAGTCGATGAAATTAATGCCTTGCGAGGTGGCGTAGTCGAGCTGCTCGTGCGCTTCGGCCTCTGTGTTCTGCTGGCCATAAGTCATGGTACCGAGACAAATTTCTGATACGTTCAGGTTGCTGGTGCCGAGTTGTTTGTATTTCATGCTTCGCTCCACAATAGTTTTTAGATACTCTTACGATTATCCCATAGTTCGGCGATGGCGAGCAGTTGCGGCGTAGGGTAAACTCGCCCATCTTCATGGGGGAATATTATGCCGTTATTTGAATTTGAAAATTTGGAGTCCTTACGTCCGCTGATCGGTAAAGAAATCGCCGTCAGCGATTGGTTTACCGTTTCGCAAGAGCGCATCAATCAATTCGCCGAGGCGACAGGCGATCATCAATGGATCCACATCGATGTGGAGCGAGCCCAGCGCGAGTCACCGTATAAAACTACCATCGCGCACGGTTTTCTCACGCTATCATTGCTGGCCGGCATCGCGATTGAAACCATCAAAATTAAAAGTGTAAAAATGGGTGTGAACTACGGCCTTAATCGCGTACGCTTCACCGATGCTGTGCCTGCTGGTTCTAAAATTCGCGCGCGTTTTGTGTTGAAAAGCATGGAATCTATGCCCATCGAAAATGGCTCGCAAGCGGTATGGGATGTCACGGTTGAGCGTGAAGGTTCTAGCAAGCCGGTATTGGTTGCGGAATGGATTGGTCGAAGGTATGAATAACTAGATTTCGAACGCCTGACCTTTCAGCGGCAAAACAATTTCTTTCCAACCTAGGACGTCACGTATTTTATCCGCGAACACTTCGCGGTTGCTACTTTCACCGTGAACAATAAACGTTTTTTTCGGTGCGACTTTGAAATGGCTCAGCCAATTAATTAACGCGGCTTGGTCAGCGTGTGCGGATAGCCCGCCTATGGTATGCATCTTGGCACGCACGGGAATTTCTTCGCCAAATATGGTGACTACTTTCACGCCTTCTACCAATCGTCGCCCTAGGCTCCCTTCCGCTTGATAGCCGGTAAATATCACACTGCATTCTGAACGCGAAAGATTATGGCGCAAGTGGTGTTTGATCCGCCCGGCATCGCACATGCCACTCGCAGCAATAATAATCGCGCCTTGCTTGATGTTATTTAGCGCCATCGAGTCTTCCATGCGTTCAGTAAACTGAATCTGGATTTTTTTCGGATTCGCTTCTTGCCATTTGAGCAAAGTGCGTGACTCATCATCTAGCGTCGCGCGATACTTCATGGTGATTTGCGTCGCCTTCAACGCCATCGGCGAATCGACATACACATGCAAGTCGTGTAATAAATTACGCCGCGTCAGCTCGGTCAGCTCGTGCAAAATTTCCTGCGTACGCCCAACAGCAAATGCAGGGACGATGACGTTACCACCATTTTTGAATGTAGTTTTGATCGCTTCGACTAATTCTAGCTCAGTGTCGGGCAAGACTTTGTGCAAGCGATTACCGTAAGTCGATTCAGTGAGCAGAAAATCTGTTTCTTCGATCGGCGTTGGGTCGTGCATGATGGGGCGACCCGGCTGGCCGACATCGCCGGAGAATACAAGTTTTCGCGCGGCATTATTTTCCGTCACCCAGCATTCGATCATGGCCGAGCCTAAAATATGCCCGGCGTCGCGATAGCGGCAACGAATGTTTGAAGCGGGGATCATGTCAGAATCATATTTCACCGCACGTAATTGTGTCAGCGCATGTCCGGCTTGATCAACCGTATATAAAGGCGTGGTAGGTTTGCCGTTGCGATGTTGGCGTTTGCGATTATCGCGCTCCGCGTCGCTCTCTTGAATGTGCGCGCTATCGAGCAACATCACGCTGAGCAAATCGCACGTCGCTTCCGTCGCATAGATTGGCCCTTTAAAACCAAGCGCGCATAAACGCGGCAACAAGCCGGAGTGATCAATGTGCGCATGGGTGAGCAAGACAAAATCCAGCGACGCGACATCGAATTTCAACGCGGTTAGATTTTTTTCCTCCGCTTCATGCCCGCCCTGAAACATGCCGCAATCGATCATAAATTTCGTGTCGTCGGCTTCGACCAAATAACTCGAACCGGTGACTTCTCCCGCTGCGCCGAGAAAATGCAATTTCATTTTTCTTCTCCTCAAATAGCAAAGGGATGGTGGCGATATTCACAATATAATAAATTTATTAATATAAACAAATAGTTACATATTAATCGCTCAATCGGAAAATACGCACACTTAGCGTGAGTTTGGCGGTGTCCACCAGTTTACCGTGTCCACGTTATCTCTCCACAGGCGCAAAATTATTGCGCTTTTTGTGCATCATCTAACCGGGAGAAAAAAATGAATCGCTTATCCAACGTCGCTGCTTATATTGTAGTCGGTCTAGCGCTGTCTGCCTGCAGTGCGCTACCGATGAACGCGGAACAACCAAAAATTTCCGTCGCCACTATTGACCTTGCAACGGCTGGCATTCTGGAACAAAAATTTTCTCTCGGTTTGCGCATTCAAAACCCAAACGATTTTGAATTGTCCGTCAACGCCATCAGCTTCGACTTGGAATTAAATGGCAAACCGTTTATCACCGGGCTCTCTGGTAAAGCAATCAACGTCCCGCGCTTTGGCTCGGCCGTGATGAAGGTTGAAGGCATTAGCAACGGCTTTGCTTTATTCAACCAGGCAGTAGGCGTGGCGAACGGAGACAAAAAAACTTTCAGCTATCGCTTAACCGGTACCGCGCGCATTGGCGAAAATTTTTCGCGTTTGCCGTTTGACCAAAAAGGCGAAATCGAATTGC
>JAYVJD010000180.1:0-3892 GCA_043769625.1 Pseudomonadota bacterium
TTTATCACGCCGCTCGACCGCGACGAAATCCATCAGCTCATCAGCAAAATGGACGACATCCTCGACATGATGGAAGACGTGGCGCAATCGATGTTCCTCTACGACGTGCACAGCGTGACGCCGGAAGCAAAAAAATTATCCGAGATTTGCGTTGGCTGCGCGGAGAAAGTCAAAGCTGCCGTCGCCCTGCTTTCCAATATGGAAAACTCCGATGCGATTCTGAAAAACTGCGCCGACATCGACAAGCTGGAAGCCGAGGCCGACCACGTGATGCGCTCCGCAATGGCCAAATTATTCCGCGACCAGAGCATCGACCCGCGCGAGCTGATCAAGCTCAAGGCAATTTACGAAATGCTCGAAGCCGTAACCGACCGCTGCGAGGATGTAGCCAACATCATCGAAGGCATTGTGGTCGAGAACGCCTGATTCATTTAAGCGGAAAACAACAACATGCATATCAGTTTTGAATTGATCGTCGTACTGGTCGCCCTCGCGCTGATTTTCGACTTTTTGAATGGCTTTCACGACGCAGCCAATTCGATCGCCACTATCGTTTCCACCGGCGTCTTAAAGCCGCAGTGGGCGGTGGCGTGGGCGGCGTTTTTTAACGTCGCAGCGATTTTTATTTTCAAGCTCAACGTCGCGGCCACCATCGGCAAAAATATTATCGACCCGGGCATCATCGATCAATACGTTATTTTCGGCGCGCTGGTCGGCGCGATTGTGTGGAACCTGGTCACCTGGCTCTACGGCATTCCGTCCAGCTCGTCTCACGCGCTCATCGGCGGCTTGATCGGCGCAGCAGTCGCCAAAGGCGGCACCAGCACCTTGGTGTCAGCGGGTATCTTGAAAACCGTATCGTTTATTTTGATTTCGCCTTTGCTCGGCTTTTTGTTCGGCGCAATCTTAATGGCGGCGACGGCTTGGATCTTTGTGCGCAGCACGCCGCGCCGGGTAGATAAATGGTTCCGTCGCTTGCAGCTCATCTCAGCTTCATTTTATAGCTTGGGCCACGGCGGTAACGACGCGCAAAAGACCATCGGTATTATTTGGATGCTGTTGATATTCGCCGGCATGAGCACCAAGACCGACACCGCACCACCGACCTGGGTGATTATTTCCTGCTATGCCGCGATCGGTTTCGGCACACTCTTCGGCGGCTGGCGCATCGTCAAAACCATGGGACAAAAAATCACCAAACTGAAACCCGTCGGCGGCTTTTGTGCCGAGACCGGCGGCGCGATTACCTTGTTCCTCGCGACCAGTTTGGGCATCCCGGTTTCGACCACGCACACCATTACCGGCGCCATCGTCGGCGTGGGCGCGGCGCAAAAATTATCCGCCGTGCGCTGGGGCGTGGCGGGCAATATTGTATGGGCGTGGGTGTTAACCATCCCCTGCTCGGCTTTTGTTTCCGCTATTGCGTGGTGGCTTGCGACGATTTATTTATAAGCTGGCATAAACAAAAAAAGCCCGATGAGAAATCATCGGGCTTTTTTTATTACCACACGCCATTACTTCAACATTTCAAGGCGAGTGCGGCGTGGCGAAAGCGGACTTTGATAGGGGGGAGATCGCCGCCTGAGCAAAATAAAATCTGATACGCTAGCGTGAATTAAATTGGCGCTAGCGCATCAATTCAATCTGAAGATTCAGCTACACTAACGTACTACATTCACGCTAATTTCGCCTGAATACTTCAACATAAACAAACCAAATAGATCAATTTAATCAAATACTTATGAATAACACCATGATCATCATCGGCAGCGGTCTGGCGGGCTATACGCTGGCGCGCGAGTTTCGCAAGCTCGACAAAACCACACCGCTGATGTTAATCACGCGCGACGCAGGTGATTTTTATTCCAAGCCGATGTTGTCGAACGCGTTGGCGCAAAATAAAACTGCTGAGCAATTAGTCACAACCAAAGCCGACGTGATAGCGACGCAACTCGACCTCACGCTGCATCATCACACCGAGGTGAAAAAAATTGATGTTGCAGCAAGACGGATTGAAACTTCAAATGGCCATTTTGAATACGCCAAATTAATTTTTGCCTTGGGTGCCGACCCAATTCGTTTACCGTTGGGCGGCGATGCTGCCGATGAAGTGCTATCCGTCAACGACATCGCCGACTACGCGCATTTTCGCGAACATGCCGTTGGCAAAAAACACATCGCTATTATTGGCGCGGGTTTGATTGGCTGCGAATTCGCCAATGATCTCGCTAACGCCAGCTATAAAGTTACGGTGATCGATCCGACCGCTTATCCGCTTTCCAGCCTTTTGCCCGAGGTAGCAGGCAAGCAATTGCTCGAACCGCTGCAACAAATCGGCGTGACCTTTCGCTTCGGCGTTGCGGTGTCGGCTGTCGATAAAAACGACACCGCTTACCGACTGACTTTGAACAACGGCGAAACTATCCATGTCGATCTTGTACTTTCCGCAGTCGGCTTGCGCCCGCGCACGGCGCTCGCGCGCGAAACCGGCATCGCAGTAAATCGCGGCATCGTCGTCGATCAACACGCACAAACCAGCGACGCAAATATTTACGCGCTAGGCGATTGCGCCGAATACCACGGCGGCGTCACCCTGCCCTACGTCATGCCCATCATGCACGCCGCGCGCGCGCTGGCGCAAACGCTCGCGGGCACGCCTAGCGCGATTATATTTCCGCCCATGCCGATCATCATCAAAACCCCGGCGCATCCTGTCGTCATCCAGCCAGTGGCAAAAAATATTATCGGTATTTGGCAATCACATGAAGCGAGCAACGGCGTAAAAATGACGTTTGTTGATAATGAAAACAAGCTCAACGGTTTCGTTTTAACGGGCGCGAATACAACAGAAAGACAAGCGATGCTTAAATTGCTTGTGACATAAACTATTGATTAATTTAAATAAATTTACATGTCACAAATGATTGCTTGGATTGCTTCAAACGCGCAATTTCTCTGGTTGTGATATTCAGCACATCCAACTACCATGCTTGCACCTGTGCGGCACAACTGCCCAGGCTCAACGAAGGTCTGTATAACACTATTCATTTGGAGGCAGCTTTGAAGACGAAATTTAAATTATTCGCAATCACCGTTGGCGCAATCGTATCCAATTTGGCTTTTGCCGCACATGACGACCACCCCGCCGCAATACGCGCACTGGGCCATCTCAAAAACAACCCCGCAGCTGCTCAAGTTTCACAACACGATGCTTTCAAAGCGCGTGATGTCATGGTGGATGCCGATGGCTCGTCGCATGCGCGCTTTGACCGCACACACAAAGGGCTGGCCGTTATCGGTGGCGATTTCGTCGTACATGCTGACGGCCAAGGCAATGCAAAGCACGTCAGCCACACCATGAAATCTGAGTTGAAACTCAACACCAAGCCTTCTCAATCCGCTGCTGCTGCGCAAAAACAAGCTGAATCATTATTCGGTCGCGCCACCACTGCCGCAACCGCCAGCAACCTCGTCGTTCACGCGCGCGGCGACTCGGCAAAATTAGCCTACGACGTATTAGTCACGGGTGAGCAGGAAGACGGCACGCCGAGCGAAAAGCACTTCATCGTGGATGCCAATACGCTGAACGTGATCGAACAATGGGACGATATTCACACCGCGCCGGCAACCGGCACCGGTAACAGCTTGTTCTCCGGCACCGTGCCACTCTCGACCAACAGCCTGACCACCGGCTTTGAATTACGCGACACCACGCGCGGCGGCCATTACACCACCAACCTGAAAAACCGCACCAGCGGTGGCAGCATTTTCACCGACGCGGATAACAACTGGGGAAACTATTTGACCTCCAGCACGGTTACCGCAGCCGTCGATGCCACCTACGGCCAAAACCTGACTTGATTATTACAAAAACATGTTCGGCCGCAATGGC
>JAYVJD010000181.1:0-10202 GCA_043769625.1 Pseudomonadota bacterium
CCGGCAATATGAAGCTGTTCGACGTCGCTGAGCGTATCGAAAGCGTCATGTGGGCGGAGAAAAAGATGTTCCCCAATCTCGATTGGTTTAGCGCGGTGAGCTATCACATGATGGGCATCCCGACGGCGATGTTTACGCCGCTGTTCGTCATCGCGCGTACTTCCGGCTGGAGCGCACATGTGATCGAGCAGCGCATAGACGGCAAGATTATTCGCCCCTCGGCCAATTACACCGGACCGGACGACCAGAAATTCGTACCCATTAGCATGCGCAAATAAGGTGTAAATCAGTCTGACATCGGGCCAGTTTCGGTCTATTATTCGGGAAAACCATAACAATCCAAATAATTATATATCCGAGGAGGGGACGTCATGACCTATACAAAAACCGAGGCCGGCATAGAGGAAATTAAAACCCGTGCGCTTAAGCTGCCCGGGCAAGTGCGAAATGTATTGTTGATGGTAGATGGAAAAAGGACCGTTACGGAACTGGAAAATATTGTCGCCACCTTGGGCGCGCCAGAGGGGACTTTGGCGGAATTGCAGCAAAAAGGCTTGATCATGGACGCGGAATTAGCCGCCGCCATCGCGACAGCCGAAGTTGAAAATGAGCGGCAACGTCGCCCGGAACAAATCGTCGCGCAGGAAGCCCGCTACACCGATCAGCAACAAATCATGAACGAGATTGTGCGCAATACCATGGGACTGCGCGGCGTATTCATGACGATGAAGATTGAAAGGTGCATGAGCCTCGAAGATTTGAAAAAACTCTACCCGGATTTCGAAACCGCCATCCTCAAAGCGGCGGGCAAGCAAGTCGGAGAAACGTTATGCCACAGCGTCCGCAAAGAATTATTTTAGTAACTATTTGTTTTTATTGAACTATTTTTACAACTCAAAAGGAAGCCTTCGTGTCTGCTCACATCTCCAACGTCCGTCCCAAACCCGATAAAGTTTTAGTTGATATCGTTGATTACGTCACGAAGTACGAAATCAAGAGCAAAGAAGCTTACGACACCGCGCGTAATTGTTTAATCGACACCCTCGGTTGTGGCCTCG
Organism: Pseudomonadota bacterium; assembly: GCA_043769625.1. Taxonomy (GTDB): domain Bacteria; phylum Pseudomonadota; class Gammaproteobacteria; order Burkholderiales; family JBEEJL01; genus JBEEJL01. The sequence goes on from JAYVJD010000181.1 coordinate 1,059, forward strand.
AAGCCTTGGAATATCCAGCGTGCAAAAAACTACTTGGGCCGATTGTTCCCGGCACGATCGTTCCCAACGGCGCGAAAGTCCCCGGTACACAATTTCAGTTAGACCCGATCCAGGCCGCCTTCAACATCGGCACGATGATTCGCTGGCTGGATTTTAACGACACCTGGCTCGCCGCCGAATGGGGCCATCCTTCGGACAACCTCGGCGGCATTCTCGCTACCGCCGATTGGCTGTCGCGCAACGCCGTCGCCGCGGGCAAAAAACCGCTGACGATGAAAGCCGTGTTGACCGGCATGATCAAGGCGCACGAAATCCAAGGCTGTATCGCGCTAGAAAACTCGTTTAACAAAGTCGGCCTCGATCATGTGATTCTGGTCAAAGTCGCTTCGACCGCAGTCGTCGCGGAAATGATGGGTCTCAGCAAAGACGAAATTCTCAACGCCGTGTCGCTGGCGTTTGTCGATGGCCAAGCCATGCGCACCTATCGCCACTCACCCAACACCGGCTCGCGCAAATCGTGGGCGGCCGGCGACGCGACTTCGCGCGCCGTGCGTTTAGCCTTGATCGCCAAGACCGGCGAGATGGGTTACCCGTCGGTGCTTACGGCGAAGACCTGGGGCTTTTACGACGTGTTGTTCAAAGGCAATGAATTCAAATTCCAGCGCAAGTATGGTTCGTATGTGATGGAAAACGTGTTGTTCAAAATTTCTTTCCCGGCCGAATTCCATTCGCAAACCGCCGTCGAAGCGGCGATGACTTTGCACGGCGAATTGAAAAAAGCCGGCAAGTCTATTGAAGACATCAAGAAAATCACCATCCGCACGCACGAAGCGTGTATTCGCATTATCGACAAAAAAGGCCCGTTGGATAATCCAGCTGACCGCGATCATTGCATTCAATACATGGTCGCCGTGCCGCTGATTTTCGGCCGCCTGACTGCGGCAGATTACGAAAACAACATCGCCGCTGACAAACGCATCGACGTATTGCGCGACAAAATCGAATGCGTCGAAGACACTTCGTTCACCAAGGATTATCACGACCCAAAGATGCGCTCCATCGCCAACGCGATGACCATTGAATTCAAAGACGGTAAGAAGATGAAAGAAATCGTCGTCGAATATCCGATCGGCCACGCACGTCGTCGTAAAGACGGCATTCCATTACTGGTGGAGAAATTCAAAACCAACCTGGCGCGCCAGTTCCCGCAAAAACAGCAGGACGCGATTTTAAAAGTATCGCTCGACCAGAAAAAACTCGAAGCAATGCCGGTGAATGAATACGTCGATATGTACGTCATCTGATTTTAATGAAACGTTTACTCGCCCCTTCCTCTCCGGACGCAGCGCAAAGCAAAAGCGGCCGTCGCAAAGCCTTGCGCAAACCTTCCGGCTTGCAGTTCGCCATTGCCGATAGCGTAGATTATTTGGCAGCGGCGAATTGGGACGAAGTATCGGCAGGGCAATCTGTTTTTTTTGAACGCGCCTATTTGCGCGCACTGGAAACCACCGCGCCGAGCAATATGCAAATGCGTTACGGGTTGGTGTTCGATGCATCAGGACCGGTTGCTGTTGTAGTTATGCAGATTGTCGATGTCAGCGCGCTACAATTTCGCGCGCTGCCTAAAGCCGCAGAAAAAAGCGGCTTACGTGCCTCGCTCAAAAAAATCATAGGAAGTGGCAAAGAAAAATTCACCGCCGGACTGCAGGAACGCTTACTCGTCTGCGGCAATCTGCTGAGCTACGGTATGCATGGTGTAGCGTTTCATCGTGAAGTCGAGCCTGCCGATGTATGGCCGGCCATAGCTGAAGTGTTGTACCGAGTCCGTCGCGCCGAAAAATTGGCAGGGCAAACTAATTTTGTTTTGATCAAAGACATTTTGAGCGATGCTGGGCCCGGCCTGAATCAATTGACGGAGTTATCTTATCGTCAGGTAGAAACAGAACCGAATATGGTGCTGTCGATAGCGCCTGAATGGAACAGCCACAAAGATTATCTGGCCAGCATGGCGTCCAAATATCGCAGCTCGGCCAATAAGCAAATTCTTGAGCCGGTTGCCGAAGCTGGGGCAGAGCTACGCATCATCGACGATGTGAGTCGCTACGCAACGCGCATTCACGAATTGTATTTACAGGTGCATGAAAATGCGTCCGTCAGGCCCTTCACCTTGAGCCCAGATTATTGGCAGTCGTTGCATGAGTGGGGGAAACTTGCCGATGGAACCTCGAGAGTGTGTTTCATCGGCCTGTTTAAACAGGGCAAAATGTTAGGCTTTATCGTCACCTTGAAAGACCGCGACGATTGCGTGGCCTATCACATCGGGTTTGACCGCGAAGCAGCGAACAATGCAGACGCACCCGTACCGATATATTTGCGTTTATTACACGCTTCCGTCGAGCAAGCGATCCTGATGAAAGCCAAGCGCGTACTATTCGGCCGCACCGCGCTGGAACCCAAAGCGGCACTTGGCGCGAAGCCAGAGCCGATGTCGATCATGCTTAGGCATCGCCAACCCGCGGTCAATCGATTAGTGCGCAGTTTACTCGGCTTTGTCCATCACGAAGAAGCGCCTGAACGTAGCCCATTCAAAACCGCCAAAGCGAAAGAACCTGATATCACCCAAGCAGCATAACGGCTGCAAACAAATTATTTATCGCGTATTTATTTTAAGAGGCTACACATGAATCACAATCTGTATAACTCCCGCCAGAGCTTCAAGACCGCCGCAGGCAAGCAAGGCACTTATTATTCTCTGCCCGCGCTTGAACAAGCCGGCCTCGGGAAAATATCGCGCCTGCCAGTATCGATTCGCATCGTGCTCGAAGCCGTGCTGCGCAATTGCGATGGCAAAAAAGTCACCGAAGCGCACATCAAAGAACTCGCCAGCTGGCAGCCGAATGCGGCGCGCACGGACGAAATTCCGTTTGTCGTTGCGCGTGTCGTGCTGCAGGATTTCACCGGCGTGCCCTTGCTCGCCGACCTCGCCGCGATGCGTAACGTCGCGAGCAAAATGGGTAAAGACCCGAAGACCATCGAGCCGCTAGTGCCGGTGGATCTGGTAGTCGATCACTCGGTCATGATCGACGAATTCGGCACGCCGGATGCGCTGCGTTTCAATATGGAACGCGAGTTCGAGCGCAACACTGAGCGTTATCAATTCATGAAATGGGGCATGCAGGCGTTCGATACTTTAGGCGTGGTGCCGCCTGGTATCGGCATTGTGCATCAGGTCAATCTGGAATATTTATTCCGTGGCGTGCAGCATAAAAATGATGTGTATTACCCCGACACTTTAGTCGGTACTGATTCGCACACCACCATGATCAACGGCGTCGGCGTGGTGGGTTGGGGCGTGGGCGGCATTGAAGCGGAAGCCGGCATGCTCGGCCAGCCGGTGTATTTCTTGACGCCTGATGTGGTCGGCGTCGAACTCAAAGGCAAATTGCGCGAAGGCATTACCGCAACCGATTTGGTGTTGACCGTGACTGAATTATTACGCAAAGAAAAAGTCGTCGGCAAATTTGTCGAATTTTTCGGCGAAGGCACGGCGAATTTATCGCTTACCGACCGCGCAACCATCGCCAACATGGCACCGGAATACGGCGCGACCATGGGCTTTTTCCCGGTTGATGATGTGACGGTGGCCTATATGAAAGGCACCGGCCGCACTGACGCTGAAGTCGATGCGTTCCAAGCTTACTTCAAAGCGCAAAATCTTTACGGCGTGCCGAAGGCTGGCGAGATTGACTACAGCAATGTGGTCACGCTCGACTTGAACAGCATCGTCCCATCGCTCGCCGGACCAAAGCGCCCGCAGGATCGTATTACGCTGCCGGAAATGAAAAATAGTTTCACCACTTTGTTCAGCGAAGAAGTGGCGAAAAACGGCTTCGGCAAAAACGCCGCCGATCTGAATCGTCGTTACCCGACCAAACAAGCTGGTGTCGATATCGGCCACGGCGATGTATTGATTGCCGCCATCACCTCTTGCACCAATACGTCCAACCCTAGCGTGTTACTCAGCGCCGGTTTGCTGGCGAAAAAAGCGGTAGAAAAAGGTTTGAAGGTCAAGCCGCATATCAAAACCTCGCTCGCGCCCGGCTCGCGCGTGGTGACGGACTATCTGACCAAGGCTGGCTTGCTGCCTTATCTCGAACAACTCGGTTTCTCCGTCGCGGCTTACGGCTGTACAACGTGTATCGGCAACGCAGGCGACCTGACGCCGGAACTCAACGAAGCCATCACGCAAAACGATGTCGTCGCGGCCGCCGTATTGTCGGGCAACCGGAATTTCGAAGCGCGCATCCACCCGAACATCCGCGCTAACTTCCTCGCCTCGCCTCCCCTCGTCGTCGCGTTTGCCATCGCGGGTAAATCGAATATCGATATGGAAACCGAAGCACTCGGCACCGGCAAAGATGGCAAGCCGGTATTCTTGAAAGACATCTGGCCGAGCAGTGATGAAATAGCTGCCGTGATGAAATACGCGATGGATCCGGAAACTTTCCGTCGCCTGTATAGCAATCTGACCAAAGACCACGACTTGTGGAATAACGTGTCTGCGCCGACGGGACAGGTTTACACTTGGCCGGATTCGACCTACATCGCTAAGCCGCCGTTCTTTGATGATTTCAAAATGACCACTGGCTCCATCGGTGAAATCAAAGGTGCGAAGGCTTTGTTGATGCTGGGCGATTCGGTTACGACAGATCATATTTCGCCCGCCGGTTCATTCAAGCCGACCACGCCGGCCGGAAAATTCCTCACCGAGAATCACGTCAAGCAACTCGATTTCAACAGCTACGGCTCGCGTCGCGGTAATCATGACGTGATGATACGCGGCACCTTCGCTAACGTGCGGGTGAAAAACTTTATGCTGCCGTTGAACGCCGATGGCTCGCGCACCGAAGGCGGCTACACGCTGCAAGACGGTAAACAAACCACGGTGTATGACGCGGCGATGGAATACGTTAAGCGCGGCACACCGACGATAGTATTGGCGGGTGAAGAATACGGCACCGGCTCCTCACGCGACTGGGCGGCCAAAGGCACGCAATTGCTCGGCGTGAAAATCGTCGTGGCACGCAGCTACGAGCGCATACACCGCAGCAATCTGGTTGGCATGGGCGTGTTGCCGTTGCAATTCAAAGGCGGCGACAGCATCCAGTCACTCGGCTTAAAGGGCGATGAAACTTTTGACGTGCTCGGCGTAACCGAGAACATCAAACCGCAACAGGATTTGACGCTGGTGATCACAGCGGCCGATGGCAGCCAGCGCAATGTACAAGTGCTTTGCCGCATCGACACGCCGATCGAAGTCGATTACTACAAACATGGCGGCATTTTGCCTTACGTGTTGCGTCAGTTGCTTGCTGCTTAATCTGGGAGAAAATATCATGTGGAAAATTTTAATTGGATTCATTTTGTTCGCCGCGCTGGCGATTTTCGTGTTGTTGAAATCCGGCGCTGATGTGAACCTAGGCGATGAAAATGCCGGGGGTCATAAAGAAGAACCGGCTCAAACCGTCGCGCCTGAGACACCGCAAAAGAATTAAGCGGCTTTGCTCGAGTGAAACAAAAAAGGACCTTTCGCCTGCGCGGAGGTCCTTTTTTTCAACTAGCTTCACCTTTACAACATATAAAATAATTTAATTAAATCAGATACTTATTATTTATTCTGTCAAGCCAAAATCATCCTCGCTTTTACCTGCCTTGCTTCGTTTGAAACATCAGTTAGCCACACACTGGAAGCACTTTTTTCTTTCCATTGCTGCGTATTTTCTAGCGTTAGTTGCCTTCCATTTCTCGACTTGAGCCTTAAAAACCGTTTAGACTAGAGCGTGTAAACTAAATCTGCGTGGGAATTTGTCCCTGAGTACAAATAGTTACACAACTCTCTGAATAAAAGCCTAAGGAGAAATCACTATGTCCGTGAACTTGCTCGAAATGCTCAAATCTTCAGTCGCGCCAGAAATCACCAAACAAGCCGCGCATTATCTCGGCGAGACGCCCAGCGCTGTGCAAACCACCGTCGATGCCATATTCCCCACGCTGATTGGCGGGCTGATGCAAAAAGGCGCAAGCAATGACGGTGCGACCACTCTCCTGAATTTAATCAACACCGGCCCCACCATCGATGCAGGAATGATCAGCAACCTGTCGGGCTTATTCAGCGGTGGCGAGCGCACAGGAACCTTACTCGGCATTGGCGGCACCTTGCTACGCACAGTATTCGGTGATAAAGCCGGCGGTATCAACGCTGCACTGAGCGGCATGAATAATATGAAAGCAGGATCCGGCGGCTCGCTGATGGCGATGATTACACCGCTGCTTTTTGGCATGCTAAAAAATCATATCTCGGCCAATAAACTCGATGCCGACGGGCTGAAGAAAATGCTTGCCGATCAAGCGCAGCACATCGCCCCCGCGCTATCGGATAAAACGACGTATGCCATGGGCTTGGGCAGCGTGGCTACGTTTCTCGGCAGCGGCGTGGCTAGCGGCGCAATCAGCAGGGCCAAGGCAACAGGCGCAGCCGCACCTGCCACAGAAAATATTCCAGACACGCCCGTCACCGCCACGGCGCCCGCACCCGCCAGCAATGAAGTCGCGATGAATGCCATGAACGCGATGAACACCGCGCGCAGCGCCCCCTATGCAGAGCCAAGCGGATCAATCTGGAAAACCTTGCTGCCGATAGGCGTGCTCGCGCTCGCGGCGATTGCCGGCATAAGTTACTTTATGAAAGGTGGCGACACCGACAATAAAAATACCGCCGAAAATAAGCAGGCTGCAGCACCAATACCCCCTACAGCGCCACCAGAAATGGCCAAGCCCATTGCCGAGCCCGTAAAGCCTGCGGTGGAAGCGAAACCAGCGATCGACGCCGCCAAAGACCTTGCGCCAGCAACGTCAGCCAGCGACGCGCCGAAAATTACTGAGCCTGCTACCGCCTCGGCCAGCGGCATGAAATCCTACGCCTTGCCCGGCGGCGGAAAAATGGACGCAGCTCTCAACAGCATCGGTAACCGCTTGTTGGCTGCCATCACGACGCCGGGCACTAATCTGAAAAAAGCCTTCAACCTCGACAAACTCATTTTCAGTACCGACTCAGCCGATCTGGGCGCGGAAGGCCGGCAACAATTGCAGGAAGTCGCGGGCATTCTAAAAGCCTTCCCGAATGTACAAATCAGACTGCATGGACACGCCGACAATTCCGGCGATCGAGCCAGTAACAAAATACTCTCCAGCAGTCGCGCAGCGGTGGTCAAAGAAGAGCTGACCAAGCTGGGCGTGGCAGCGAACCGCATGAGCACGGATAGCTTCAGCGCATCGCAACCCATCGCCAGCAATGCCACAGAAGGCGGTCGGCAAAAAAATCGACGCGTCGAAATCGCCATTACCAGACGCTAAACGCGCCCTTCTCGATAAGGCCGATTTATCGGCCTTATCGTCCCTGTTGTTTCTCGACCAAACCAGACAAATATTTACAGCTTTTACTGCTGAATAGTATTAAACTAACGGCTAAATATAAGCCATTGATATAATTAAACTATTTCAATCGATTGAAATAACCGGATATTACAAAGCGCCATGTCTTTTTTGAATAAATCGCGTTCTATTTTCAGCATTTTGGTTGTGCCCTTCGTGATACAAATGGTATTACTGGCGTCGCTGATTGCCGCTCTGTCATTTTTGGCCGGGCGTTCGGCTGTCGAAGAATTTCTTGATCGTCGCATGCAAGATCTGGTCGATAGCTCAGAACAAAACATCCGCGCACAACTCGACAAATCAGATTTGTTAGCACGCTCACTCGGCTTTGGCGCGACAGCGTACAGCGTGGGATTTTCTGATCCCTCTGCGCTGGAAAGTTTGCTCTTCAAACTCACTGCGATGAGTCCTTTCGTCAACTTTATTTATGCCAGCAACCCCAAAGGTGATTTTATCGGTGTCGAGCGCTTGGCCGATCGCACCGTAGTGCATGTCAAAAATCAGGACACCGCAGGAAAAAAATTAGTCTATAACTCACGTCAAGCGGGCGAGCGTGGCGAAATCATACCGGAGATGAGCAAGCTGTACGATCCCACTGCTCGCCCGTGGTACAAGCTAGCCGCCGAAAATAAAATTCCTGCCTGGACGTCGGTGTATCTTTCTGCATCAAAAAATATTCTCGAAGTAACCAAGGCAGTCCCTATCCTTGATAGCAAGGGAGAACTTATCGGCGTGATTGGCTCGGATTTACCGCTGTCGCAAATCAGCGATTATCTGCAGGATCATCGCATCGGCGAAAATGGCATAGCCTTCGTGATGGAAGCTTCCGGCGCACTGATTGCCAGCTCAGGCAAGCAACCGAACCACAACAATGCCGCGGAGAAATCACAACAACTATTATTGGCGAGCGACAGCGCCGAACCGCTGATCAGTCAGACTGCAAAGCAACTCCGTGAGCAATTGCCGCTTGCGGGCGAGCGAAAAAATTTCCGCTACCAAAAAGATGGCGCCACTATTGAAGTCTCGGCCAAAGCGATGGATGCCGACCAGGGGCTCAAGTGGATCACCGTAGTAGCCGCGCCGCGCAGCGATTTCATGGGCAATATTATCAACAACACCTGGCGCACTATTTTCATCAGCCTGGCAGCATTGCTCAGCGCGATTCTGATCGGTATTTTAGGTTTACGCTGGGTGATGCGCGATCTAAAACGCCTATCCGATGCAGCGATGAATTTCAACGTGAACGAGCCGGTCGCAACCAACCTGCCGCGAAGCCGATTGATTGAAGTCAATGCCCTGTCTAAAACACTAACCATGATGACCGGCCGGGTACGCGATTCGATTCAGGTTATCTCGAGCAAGAATCAAGAACTCAAACAAGCCAACAGCAATATGGAACAACTGTTACACAAGTTGAATCTCGACATTCTTACCGGCCTCTACAACCGCGCGGCTTTAGTAGAGCGTCTGCAAAAGTCGATGCAACGCAATCGCCATTATGAGCTGGAGGAAAAAGTGGCGGTGTTGTTCGTTGATCTGGACGAATTCAAATTCGCCAATGACACGCTAGGCCATGCCACGGGCGATAAAATATTAATCGAGGTCGCACAACGACTGAAACACAGCACGCGCGAGCAAGACACAGTGGCACGG
>JAYVJD010000182.1:0-10184 GCA_043769625.1 Pseudomonadota bacterium
GAAAACTCGCTGGAACCTTCAATTGAAATCTGAATCACCGCGTAGCTCAAACAGGTTCTCGCCGACGGCCCCCGCCAGTCAGCGAAAATTCCAGCGGCGCAGAAGGGTAACCTGTCCTTTCTTCGAATTTAAATTTCATGCCCGCCTTGACTGCATTTACTCCCTTAATTGAAGAGATAGGGTACAAATTTTCACTATTTACTCAATTTACCAAGGTGAAAATTAGCTCAACGAAAATAAACGTAACTATTTGATTATATTTAATAATTTATCAATCCGTCACAGCACCCTTACTCGCCGTCGAAACCAATTTAGCAAACTTCGCCAGCACGCCGCGCGTGTAACGCGGCGCGGGTTGTTTCCATTTCGCGCGGCGCGTGGCTAACTCGGCGTCGCTGATATTTACCTGGATCAATAATTTATGTGCGTCGATGGTGATCGAATCGCCTTCGTTCACCAAGGCGATGTTGCCGCCGACAAAGGCTTCGGGTGCGACGTGGCCGACGACCATACCCCAAGTGCCGCCGGAGAAACGTCCGTCTGTGATAAAGCCGACCACATCGCCCAAACCTTTTCCGATAATCGCTGAAGTCGGCGCGAGCATTTCGCGCATGCCGGGTCCGCCTTGCGGGCCTTCGTAACGGATCACTAACACGTCACCAGCTTTGATTTTATCCGACATGATGGCGTCCATCGCATCCGGCTCGGAATCGAACACGCGTGCCGGGCCGGTGATGACGGGGTTTTTCAGGCCGGTGATTTTCGCGACGCAACCTTCGGGCGACAGATTGCCTTTCAAAATTGCCAAGTGGCCTTCTTTATACAGCGCATCATTCCAATCGTGGATCACGTCTTGGTCTTTGCGCGGCGTGTCGGGTACATCTTTCAACACTTCTGCAATAGTCTGGCCGGTGATGGTCATGCAATCGCCGTGCAACACGCCTTGGTTGAGCAAAATTTTCATTACTTGAGGAATGCCGCCTGCTTTGTGCAAATCGGTCGCGACGTATTTGCCTGAAGGTTTCAAGTCGCACAGCACCGGCACTTTTTTGCGCATGCGTTCGAAGTCGTCGATGGTCCACTCGATGTCGCCCGCGTGCGCGATAGCGAGGAAGTGCAACACGGCGTTGGTCGAGCCGCCGACCGCCATGATCACCGCCACTGCGTTCTCTATCGCTTTGCGCGTCACTATCGTGCGCGGCAGAATTTGTTTTCTGATGGCCTCGACCAAGACTTCACCCGACTTCGCCGCGCTGTCGGCTTTTTCCTGATCCGGCGCAGCCATGGTAGAGGAATACATCAAGCTCATGCCCATCGCCTCGAACGCGCTCGACATGGTGTTGGCGGTGTACATGCCGCCGCACGCGCCGACGCTAGGGCAGGCATTTTTTTCGATGCCGATAAAATCTTCTTCGCTCATTTTGCCCGCGTTAAACGCGCCGACCGCTTCGAACGGGCTGACGATGGTGAGCGCCTGGCCTTTCCAGTTGCCCGGTTTGATGGTGCCGCCATAAACAAAGATTGACGGAATATTCATGCGCAAAATCGCGATCATCGCGCCGGGCATATTTTTGTCGCAACCACCAACCACCAGCACGCCGTCCATCATCTGACTTTGTGTCGCGGTCTCGATCGAATCGGCGATGACTTCGCGCGACACCAGCGAGTATTTCATGCCTTCTGTTCCCATGCTGATGCCGTCTGTCACCGTTATAGTCCCGAACATTTGCGGCATCGCGCCGGCGGCCTTGATCGCGGCGTCGGCGCGATTCACCAGCGGCTGTATGCCCGCGTTGCACGGATTCATGGTGCTATGGCCGTTGGCGATGCCGACGATGGGTTTGTCGAAATCCTTGTCGCCGAAACCGACGGCGCGCAGCATGGCGCGGTTGGGTGAGCGTAGATTGCCGGCGGTGATGAGTTTGCTGCGATTATTGTCTGACATAAGGGCTCCGGATTGCTGGGTAGTGATTAACGTATAATCCAACATTCTATCGCAAACGAATAACCAATTACATGCTCACTCATCCGCAATTCGACCCCGTCGCCGTCCACCTCGGCCCCATGGCTATTCGCTGGTACGGCCTGATGTACGTGCTGGCGTTCACGCTGTTCTGGTTGCTGGGCAAATATCGCATCCGCACCCAGCCGCAGCAGGGCTTTGACGAAAAACAATTGGAAGACATGTTGTTTTTTGGCGTCCTCGGCGTGGTTCTCGGCGGTCGTTTGGGTATGTATTGTTTTATAAGTTTTCATATTATCTCGCCAACCCGCTCGATATTTTCAAAGTCTGGCAAGGCGGCATGTCGTTTCATGGCGGTTTTCTCGGCGTGTTGATCGCGATGTGGTGGTTTGCGCGCAAGAATAAAAAACACTGGCTACATGTCACCGACTTTATCGCCCCACTAGTACCGTTGGGGTATGCGGCGGGACGCATGGGCAACTTTATCAATGGCGAATTACCGGGTCGCATTACCAGCGCTGCCGCGCCTTGGGCCATGTGGTTTCCGCAAGTCGATGCCGTGCCCACGCCGCGTCATCCGTCGCAGCTTTATCAATTCGCATTGGATGGCGTGATGTTGTTCGTCGTGCTGTGGCTGTTCTCGCGCAAGCCAAAACCGATGGGCGCGGTGTCGGGATTATTTTTGATCGGCTACGGCAGCTTCCGCATCATCACCGAATTCGCGCGCGAGCCGGATGATTTTCTCGGCTTTCTCGCGCTGGGATTATCGATGGGCCAATGGTTGAGTGTGCCGATGATCGTTGCAGGAGCAGCGATGATGATTTGGGCTTATACTGGTGCGCATACAAAAATAAACGCTAGACAAGAATAAATGTAATTATTTGATTATATTGAGTTTTTTTCGTGCCGCGCCCATGCTTTTCAACCTAAAATCAAGCAAACAGAACTCTCTGCTTGAACACCTGCCCAAACGGCTTCATGCCAGCGGCCATTTATAGCCGTTAGCCCTCATGGAAAAACGAAATATGATATCAACCGACTTGCTGCACGATTTACCTGTCGCGCACGTCAATCACTGCAGCAAACGCAATCTTAAATTCAAAGCGCGGTTTTTATTGGGCGCGCTCTTGGCGCCGAGGCAAACCCGCCGCTGGCATGAATTTCTTGAGGCGCGTCCGCTTATGCGCGACATGGCGCAGGCGCACCCTCACCTCACCGATAAAATTTATCGTCCCTATTTGTCGCACCGCTTGAGTTGCGCAGAAAGAGTCGATGCGTTAATCGGCCATTATGAATTCATGTATGAACTGGGTTTTGAAAACCTGGCGCAACATGCCGCAGCCAACCGATTAACCGTCGCAGAAATCAGCGGCAAGTCGGGTTCGACATACCAAATCGAGCTAAGCGCTACCAACCACAGCCATCGCGAAGGCGAGCTCTGTTTGCGTTTGGCCTCCCAGGGCATTTATCTTTACACCATCACTTTTATTTTTCTCAATAAGGACGGCGCCTATTGCGTAAAAATCGGTTGCCTGCAGGGAATGCTCGCCGATCACGGCGCCAATAGCATCCGCCAGGCGACCAAAGATTTTCACGGCGCGCGCCCGAAAAATTTGATGCTCTCCATCGTCTGCGACATTGGCGATTATTTCGATTGCAGCGAGGTGTTACTGGTCAGCAATAAAAATCGCATCTCGATCAACCAGCATCGCAGAAACCGTATCAAATCCAATTACGACCAAACCTGGGAAGAAATCGGCGCGCAGCGCACAGCAGATGGCGACTACGCACTCGCCGGCACAAGTTTGCCCGGCAAGCGCATCGAAGATACGCCGTCGCACAAACGCTCCGAAGCAAAAAAACGTAACGCGTTGACGGTAGCGATTTTTGCTGCCGTGCGCGCCAGCTTCACACAATGGAAACAGGCCGACGCCCAAATTATTCCATTCCCCGCAAAAACTGCCCCGGCAGAAACCCATATCGATCTTTCCGCAACAAAATCAGCTTAAGCTTAACTTGCCGCAAGGTATTTGCGGCCCCCGGAAATTCCGCCTAAAATAAAATTGGTTAACCGGGGAAGTAGCTCAGCTGGGAGAGCGTCGCGTTCGCAATGCGAAGGTCGGGAGTTCGATCCTCCTCTTCTCCACCAAAATATTTCAATCCCTGAAATTAATAAACTGCAACGGAAAACCCAGGTCGGCTTTTTTCACCATCGCGATGCAATCCTGCAATAAATCGCGCTTGGCGCCGGTGACGCGGACGACATCGCCTTGAATGCTGCCGTTCACTTTGAGTTGTTTGCTGTCTTTGATTAACGCGACGATTTTTTTCGCCAGATCTTTATCGACGCCGACTTTAATCGTGCATTTGCGCTTCATTTTATTGCCGCTGATTTTTTCCGGCTTGTCGATTTCTAAACATTTAATATCGACACCGCGTTTAATTAAGCGATTATTTAACACGTCTTGCACTTGGTCGAGTTTGAAATCGTCGTCGGCGAAAACGGTGAGTACATAGTCGGCTTGTTCGACGCGCGCGTCGGAGCCTTTGAAGTCAAAGCGTTGGCTGACTTCTTTGTTTACTTGCTCGACGGCGTTTTTTACTTCTTGTTTATCGACTTCAGACACGATATCGAAGCTGGGCATGATTATCCTATAACTATTTGATTATATTGAATATTTTTATTAAACAAAATGACACACATAATCGAGCGTTTCCATAGTCTCGATATCGAATGATGAATTCGCTGGCACATTAAATTGTTGTCCGCCGGAATAAGTTTTCCAATCGCTGTCGCCTTTGAGTTTGATGCGACACTTGCCTGCATTTAATTCCATCACCTCTGCCGCTGCGGTCTTAAATGTGAGCGATGACGGGAAAATTACGCCGATGGTTTTTTTTGTGCCATCGGGAAACAGCACGCTGTGCGATACGCATTTGCCGTCGAAATAAATATTGGCTTTTTTGACTACGCTGACTTGGTCGAACTGACTCATTATTTTTTTCCTGATTAAAGTTTTTTCATTAACGATTTATCTACCCAGCCATCGCCCGCTACGCCTTGCACGCGCATGTAACCGTTTTGTTCTTCGCCGAGCGCGATGACTTGTTCGCTGCCTTTGATCAAGCCACCGACAGGCGATTTGTTGGTCGGTTGCGAATAGACAATCACGCCGGATGGAATTTTCGGCGCGTAATTTGGGCCGGCTTCAGAGGAAATAATGCGTGCTGGTGCGGTAACGGCGCGCGCCACTTGGATTACCGGGGGCGCAGGCTCACCGCCAGCGGAATTGCCTGCGTAATGGCGGTCAAATTCGCGCTGTTTCCAACCGACGATTTTGTGGTTGCTGACCAAAATAATTGGGATGCCGTCACCGTTCATTGATTCATAATCACGCCGGCCCTTAGCGCTTTTTTCCGTATCGTGCTCTTCAAATGCCACGCCATTATTCTGGAAATACGCGCGCGCCTTATCACAATATGGGCACCACGATGCGCTATACAGGACGACGCGCCCATCAGTGGCGATGGGTTCGGCTTTGGCCATTCTGGTGATGGCAACGCGCGGGCGCGTCACTTTGTTAGCGAATTTTTGCGCTTCGCCTATCAATTGTTCGGCAGTGGATTTTCTCAGCAATTGTTTATCCGCCCAACCGGTAATGCTGCCGCCTTGTATGCGCAGGTAGCCGTTTTGTTCTTCGCCCGTCGCGCTGAACCAGATCCGTAACATGGCGGCCCTGCCTATTGTGGCGGGCCACTTGGCGATTATGCCGGACGTGCATCTGGGCAAAGGCGCGACGGTCGGCAGCGTTATTCCGACGCGTGGCGCCATTATTCCGTCTGCGGTTGGCGTTGATATCGGTTGCGGTATGTGTGCAGTGAAGACCACGTTAACTGCCAGCGATTTACCTGATAGCTTGGCACGTTTGCGCGCCAAGATTGAAGCAATGGTGCCGGTAGGTTTTGCCAGCCATGATAAGCCCAGCAAAACATTGCATGACGGCTTGCAGGGTGTCGCCTTGCATCGTCGCATGAATAGTCTGCATGAGCGTTTCGACGGCATCCATATTCTGGATCGTGTCGGCAAATTTGATACCCCGCGTGTATGGAGACAGTTGGGTACGCTCGGCGGCGGCAATCATTTCATCGAAATCTGTCTCGACGAAAAACAGAACGTATGGGTGATGTTGCACTCCGGCTCGCGTAACGTCGGCAAGACTATCGGCGAAGTGGCTATTAGTATGGCGCGCGAACGCGCTGTGAAACAGCATGTACATTTGCCTGATCGTGATTTGGCATGGTTGGATGAAGGCTCGGCTGAATTTAACGAATATGTCGAGGGACTACTGTGGTCGCAAGACTATGCGGCGCTCAACCGCGATTTGATGTTGTTTAACGTGATGAAAGCCCTGCGTGAAGAATTGGGCCGTGATATCGGCACAACCGAACACGCTGTGAACTGTCATCACAACTACGCCAATATCGAGGAACACTTCGGTGAAAAGGTGTGGATCACACGTAAGGGCGCGGTGTCGGCACGCGCCGGTGAAATGGGCATCATTCCCGGCAGTATGGGTGCGAAATCATTTATCGTGCGCGGCAAAGGCAATGCCGATGCGTACTGTTCTTGCAGCCATGGTGCGGGACGCCGTTTATCCCGTAGTGCGGCCAAGCGTGAATTTAATCTAGCCGATCTGGCGCAGCAAACAGCCGGTGTCGAATGCCGCAAAGACGGCGGTGTGCTGGACGAAATTCCGGGTGCCTACAAAGACATCGACGCCGTGATGGCTGCGCAGTCTAATTTAGTAGAAATCGTTGCAACCTTGAAGCAGGTTCTCTGCGTTAAAGGGTAGTACCACCGCGGCATCATGCTGCGGTTTTTTCGAGGCGTTAGCTCAGTCGGTAGAACACCGGATTGTCGATCCGAAGGTCAGGGGATCGTAGCCCCTACGCCCCGCCATATTTTATCTGGTTAGCTCAGCGGGAGAGCAGCGCCCTTACAAGGCGAAGGCCGGGAGTTCAAACCTCTCACCAGATACCAATAGCGTGCTTCTGATGGGAACCGGCATACCTCGCAAGCTCAAATCTTGCGGCCTCTGAGTTCGAATCTCAGGAAGCACACCATTCGCGACGCTGACGGGAATCGGCATACCTCGTCCGCTTAAAACGGATGGCTTCTGCGTTCGAGTCGCAGGCGTCGCACCACCGCCCCTGTAGCTCAATGGATCAGAGCACCGGACTTCTACTCCGGGTGTTGAGGGTTCGAGTCGTTCCGGGGGTGCCAGTTAAATGGTTCTGTAGCTCAGTGGTAGAGCGTCGGCCTCATAAGCCGAATCGCGTTGGTTCGATCCCAGCCGGAACCACCATGCCGCACAAGCATTGAAGGTGATGCACCGGTTTTGTAAACCGGTGTAGCGGGTTCAAGCCCCGAATGCGGCTCCATTAATTAGATGCGATGGCCGAATGGCGAGGCAGGTGTGTGCAAAACGCCTACAACTCGGTTCGATTCCGAGTCGCATCTCCACAAGATTTGCCGCTGTAGCTGAGACGGATTAGCGCGGGTTTGAAGCACCCGAGAGGCAGGCTCAATACCTTGCCGGCGGCACCAAATAAGTAGGGGCGTGGCCGAGTGGTCGAAGGCACCTGGTTCTGAGCCAGGCAATACCGTACGTTCGAATCGTACCGCCCCCGCCATTTTTATTTACGGAATGTAGCGCAGTCTGGTCAGCGCACCTGCCTTGGGCGCAGGGGGCCGAAGGTTCGAATCCTTCCATTCCGACCAATTATTAACAACTGGGGTGTAGCTCAATCGGCTAGAGCGCGAGTCTTTGAAGCTCGAGGTTGTGCGTTCGAGTCGCACCGCCCCTGCCAGCTTTACCTTGGGTAGCTCAGTCAGCATAGCGCACGACCGATAATCGCGAGGCCGTTGGTGCGAATCCAACTCCAAGGACCAGCTTGATCTTCGGCTCTTTTGCTCAATCGGTAGAGCGCCCGTCTCCAAAACAGGTTGCGGCGGTTCGAATCCGTCAGGGGTCGCTAGCATTTATTGTGGGCGAGCCGTCAGGGTGACGGCGCCTCGCTGTTAACGAGGAATGAGTTCGGTTCGATACCGAAGCCCACAGCCAGTTTTTCCACGCAGTTGTTGTAGTTATCAATGGTGGCCGTAGCTTAACGAGCAGAGCACTGGGCTGTGGACTCAGTAGGTACCGGTGCAAATCCGGTCGGTCACCCCACTCAAAAAAATTGAAAGGAAACATCATGAAAACCAAACAGCCATTTGACAACGCCCCATGGTTTTACGCCCACCAGTAAACGACGCAAAGGTTTCCCCTCGGAAACCAGCGTCAAGCGCGGCACGCGCATCGTGCATGGAAATAAAGAGTTGATGGAAAAACTCGGACGTAACGACCCTTGCTCTTGCGGCTCCAACAAATCGTTTCAAGCAATGTTGTATGCGTAGCGGCCGTTTCGACGGATCGCTGCGTGATCACTACGAAAGGTAATTTCTTTATCGGGTCTTTGGCCGAGCGGCGAGGCAGCGGACTTTTAATCCGCGCGAGGCAGGTTCAACTCCTGCAGGACCCACCAGTATTTCCGCGCCATTAGCTCAGCGGATAGAGCGCCGCGCTTCGAACGCGGAGGTCGGAGGTTTAAATCCTTCATGGCGCGCCATCATTCAACACATCCCATTTTGTTAAAGAAAGCAAAAAGCATTCGTCGCAGAACGCATTGTCAGCGGGTGAGGCTCTTGAGTTCCTCTCTGGTGCGCTTTTTCCGTTAGTTGAAAAGGCGTATGCCGCAATGCCGGAGCGATGGATACATGTGGGTGTAGCTCAGCGGTAGAGCACGAGCCACCAGGCCCGAGGTCATGAGTTCGACTCTCATCACACACGCCACTTTCCATGGCTCAGTGGGTAGAGCAATCGACTAATAATCGATCTGTCGCGGGTTCGAATCCCGCTGGAAAACCTAAGCCCTGTAACGGCTTTGACTGTAGTCCCGGAGCCGGCTTCAGTGACTAGCGGTAGTTTCGCTTGACACACCGCCCGCCCGATTTGTGCACCGTTGGCGTTTGTGCGCGAGGCAGCAACAGCTGAATGTGATGGCAACCGAATGCTCAGCAATATCGAGCAAATCCATGCCATCACGCGATGCGCGGCTGCATTCCCGCACAAACAACACGGAGGCGCTTCGTGCGGCCGGGAAGCCGGAACCATTTTTTAATAAGGAGAATAAATATGTTTCGCAAGTTTTATGTAAAAAAAGATGAGCGTGCTTTGCTGTTTCGCAAAGGCGATTTCGTTGCCGTATTGAAGGCGGGGGAATATCGTTACTTCGATCCGCTCAAGCGATTTGCCGTGGAAAAATTTTCACTGGCGAAAACCCATTTCGATCACAAATTGGCAGATTACCTGCTGCGAGCAGAACCAGACCTGGTTGCACGTGAGTTCTATGCTGTTGAGCTTGGCGCAAACGAAGTCGGATTGCGTTACGAAAATAGCGTGCTGGTTGAAGTTCTGCGCCCGAATACCCGCCGCTTGTACTGGAAGGGCTATATCGATGTGCGCGTGGATAAATTGAATATCGCGGCAGATTTCCGAATTGCCGACGCGCTCGTGCCGCAACTGGCCGAGTTTACCCAGGCCGGATACAAAGCAAAAGTTACCGGTGCGGACGCTGTATATGGCGTGCAGGTACCGGAAGCAAATATCGGCTTGCTGTTTGTCGATGGAAAGCGCTCGGCCATGTTGGAGCCAGGCCCGTATGCTTTCTGGCGTTTCGGCCGCGATATCCGCGTTGAATTCATTGACCTGCGTTTGCAGGTGCTTGAAGTCGCCGGACAGGAAATCCTGACCAAAGACAAAGTGTCGCTACGGGTCAACCTGACAGCGGGTTACCGTTACTCTGATGTGTTGATCGCGTTTTCCAAGCAGGCTAAGCCAGTGGACTACTTGTATAAGGAACTTCAGTTTGGTTTGCGTGCAGCGGTAGGTACTCGCAGCCTCGACGAATTGCTTGAGGACAAGACCGTGATCAATGATGTGGTGAATGAATATATCAAACGTCGCGTCTTGGGTTTCGGGCTTGAAGTTGAAAGCGTCGGGGTGAAAGACATCATCCTGCCGGGGGAGATGAAAACGATTTTGGCAAAAGTGGTGGAAGCCGAAAAAGTAGCGCAGGCCAACGTGATCCGTCGTCGAGAAGAAACAGCGGCGACACG
>JAYVJD010000183.1:0-10176 GCA_043769625.1 Pseudomonadota bacterium
TTAGACGCATTGCTGTAAATTTATTGGCAGCGCGGGGGCGCCGCAGCCGTCGGGTAAGGTCGTGCGCGGCGTCCGCGTTCGTTGTATTTAAGGATCCGCCGAACAGGTGGATATTTGTCCAAGACGTTATTTTGTTAAGGAGAAGATCATGCGTAATTTGACCAGCACAGAATTGCAACATGTTTACGGCGGCACCTGGGGTAGTAGTGGCTCCGGCGGCAAAGGCAGCAAACATAAAGGCGGCAGCAAAGGTGGTAGTAAAGGGGGCCACGGAAGCGGCAGCAAAGGCGGCCATGGTAGCGGCAGTAAAGGTGGTAGCAAAGGCGGAAGTGGCGGCGGCGGTTGCTGCTGCGGTGGTCAGCCTTGACGTCTAATTGGGGTCGCATAGTGTCTTAATCTGCGCGGCCCCGATATCAGCGGTGACACGCCCTGGGCTATTTCCTGGGGCGTGGTTCGTTGAAAATAGTGGAAACTGACTGCGCAAAAAAATCACAGATAAGGGTTTGATGATGGAGCTGGCGTATCCCGGGCTTCGAGCTGACACACTTGACCAAGCCGTCAAAGAAGAAATCTGGCTGCTCGGTCAACCTTTGTTGCGCCGGTACTTGGAATTTGTCGAGGAGTCGGTCATCGGCGGGCGTGACATGAGCCGCGCGCTGTTGACGGATGAATGGCGCGCTGCCAACGATTTCTACGAAACATTAAATAAAACAGAAGCAGGAATTGCGGACAGCGTAACGAGTCGTGCCATTGAACCGGCGCTGCAACCGCTGGCCGAACAAGTGAAGGCTGATTCGCGTTATCACCAGACCTTTAATGCTTTGCCTACGCGCTTTGGCATGGTCGAGTTGGATAAATTGGTCGTATATCAAATTCATATTACTGGCAGTTTTACCCAAACGTTGAAACAACGTTTGCCTGCCAACCCGGACCTCAAGTCACTGTTTCGTTTTTGTCTACCGCTGGACACCCCGGACGCGCCGGTTCAAATGCAGCGCGTCGGATCAAAGCGATTCGTTTTCCGTTCCGAATCGACCGATTTCCGTTTTCAGGAATCAGCGCTGCTGCGCCCTGATCAAGTGAGCGGCTATGAAAATTTCGGCCCGATAGCCGGGCTCGCAGGCGTAGCCGTCGGCTTCGGCTCAAACTTTCTCAACGTCATCGAGGATGATGACAGCCAACGGCTGTTACTGCATAACGGCTATCACCGCGCGTGCGCATTACGCTCCATGGGCATCACGCATGCACCCTGCATTATCCAGACCGTGACACGGCGAGATGAGCTGGACATCAGCGCCGATAGCGATGTGGCCAAGTCGCCCGGCTATTATTTCAACGCGCCCAGGCCGCCGCTTCTCAAAGATTATTTCGACCCAAAAATACGCAAAGTGCTGCCAGTGAAAAAAATGATCCGCATGATCGAAGTTAATTTCGATGTGAAGGAATTTTGGTTGTCTGAATAAATTCGTGGAGAGCGAAAAGGTTTGAACGTGTGAACAGCCCTCTATTTCGCCCAGAAGTATTGGCCGAACACCAGACGCAATGGCTCGGCTCGGTTTTGCTCGCGCCGAAAATCTCTCACCGCCTGTTTACTTTTTATGCAGTGATCGTCACCGTTGCGATCGCTGCCTTACTTTTTTTCGGCGAATATACCCGCACAGCAAAAGTCAGCGGCTGGCTGGTGCCGGAGCAAGGCATGGTGCGCGTGTTCGCCGCATTAACTGGTGTGGCGACAGAACTGTATGTGAAAGAAGGCGCAGCAGTAAAACGCGGCGAGCGATTGCTGACGCTGTCCACCGAGCTTCAGAGTACCAATTTGGGCAACACTCAGGCGCAAATCGCGCGCGGCCTAAGCACACGCCGGGATAGTTTAAAAGAAGAATTACGTCAACAAAAATTATTGCTGGCACAACAGACGCGGGCGTTTTCCAATCGCCTTGCCGCACTGCGATCGGAAGAAGAGCAAATCGCCGAAGAAATTGCGCTACAGGAATCGCGTTTTCGCCTGGTCGAAAAATCCGAGTCCAGACAAAATGAATTGCGCGAAAAAGGTTTTATATCCGATCAGCAGTTTCAATTAGCGTCTGAGGCAAAGTTGGAGCAAGCGGCGAAGCTGCGTGCGCTGCAAAGAAATTTCGCCACCATGCGGCGTGAACGTTCGACGGTAGAAGCGGATATGAACGATTTGCCGCTGAAATTCCAAGCGCAAATGAGCGGCATTGAACGAAATATTTCCACCATGGGGCAAGAGCTGGCAGAAGCCGAAGCAAAACGCGAGACGGTCGTCACGGCGCCGCAAGGCGGAACCGTTACTGCGATACAAGCGGAAACCGGCGGGCGTGCCAGCACCAGCGCGCCGCTATTGAGTATTCTGCCGGCTGACGCAAAATTGGAAGCGCATCTCTATACCCCTAGTCGTTCGATCGGTTTTGTTCGTCCCGGGCAGAAAGTATTGATTCGCTACCAGGCCTATCCGTATCAAAAATTCGGCCATTATGAAGGCACAGTGTCGAATATTTCGCGTACCGCCATGAGCCCGAATGAATTGCCAGCGCAACTCGCTGGCCTCACCAGTTTATATGGCACCAATGAGCCGGTTTATCGCATCAGCGTCAGACTGGTCCGCCAAGCGGTGACCGCCTACGGCGAGCAATTGGCCCTGCAACCCGGCATGCAATTGGATGCAGATGTGGTGATTGAACGACGCAAATTAATTGAATGGGTATTCGATCCGTTATTTACCCTCACCAGAAAGGGGGCTGGATGAGCGTATTGAATGGCCTAAATTTGGGCTGGAATGCGCGCTTGCCTGTCGTGTTGCAGGCCGAGGCTGCGGAGTGCGGCTTGGCTTGCCTGGCCATGGTAGCGAGCTATCACGGCCAACCAGCGGACATTTCGGATTTGCGTCGTCGTTTCGGCATTTCATTGCGCGGCGCGACGATGAAAGATTTAGTGCGCATGGCGGACCGCATCGGTTTTGTGACACGGCCTGTGCGCCTTGATCTGGAAGAAATTCAGCAGCTAAAAATGCCGTGTATTTTACATTGGGATATGAATCATTTCGTTGTGCTCAAGAGCGCGACGCACAAAAATATCGTCGTGCATGATCCCGCCGTCGGTGTGCGCAAACTCAGTCTGGCCGAGGCGTCCAAACACTTTACCGGCGTGGCGCTCGAGTGTAATCCGACCAATCAGTTTCAGGCCGCGCAACCCTTGCCGAGGCTGCGCTTGCGTGCACTGGTGGGGCGCATGGTCGGGCTTAAGCGTTCAATGGGCCAAATATTTTTGTTGGCGTTGGCGATTGAAGTGTGCGCTGTGGCTGCGCCATTTTTTATGCAATGGGTGATTGATCACGCCTTGGTTACGGCGGATATCGACTTGCTGCTCACACTGGCGTTGGGATTTTTATTGTTACTGTTGATCCGCGTGTCCGTTTCCGCCATGCGCGGCTGGATGTTGATTGCGCTCGGCGCGTCATTGAAAGTGCAGGGTCGCGCCAATCTTTTTTCTCATCTAGCCAGTTTACCTTCGTCGTTTTTTGAGGCGCGTTACATGGGCGACGTGATGTCGCGCTTTGGTTCGCAGGAAGTGATTTTGCAGGCCATTACCACTGATGTGGTTGAAGTCATCCTCGATGGTTTGCTGGCTTTGATTACCTTGACTGTCATGTTTCTCTACGCGCCAACCTTGGCGTTGGTCGTGGTGGCTGGCGCGTTGCTATACGGAATATTGCGCTGGGTATCTTATCAGCCTTTGCGCCAAGCATCGGCGGAAGCGATTGTCTGGGCGGCGCGGCGCGATAGTCATTTTCTTGAGACTTTACGCGGCATTAAAACAATCAAATTATTCAACGGCCAGGATTCGCGCCGCGCGCATTGGCTGAATTTGTTAGTGCAAACCATCAACCGACAACTCACCACGCAAAAACTCAATCTTTTTTTTCGCCACGCCAATATGACCCTGACCGGCCTGCTCGCCATCCTCGTGGTGTGGCTTGGGGCCAAACGTGTGTTGGACAATACGTTTTCTGTCGGCATGTTGCTGGCGTTTATCGCTTACAAGGATCAGTTTCTGTCGCGTATAAGTGACCTGATTAACAAAGCGCTGGATTTGCATATGCTGCGCTTACATTCCGAGCGGCTGGCCGACATCGCCTTGACCGAGCCAGAGCCGAGAGATCAAGGCATGGGGCGAATTGACGATCCGCAGCGTGTGGCGATAGAAGTGCGCAATCTGCGATTTCGCTATGGCGAGAATGAACCGTGGGTGTTGGACGGCATTAGTTTTCGCATTGAGCCGGGCGAGACGGTGGCGATTGTCGGCGCATCCGGTTGCGGCAAGACGACGCTGCTAAAAATTTTGGCGAGCTTGCTCCAGCCGACTGAGGGCGAAATTTTAGTCGAGGGCCGTCCGATAAAAAACATCGGCATCGAGCACTACCGTTCGATGCTAGGAGTCGTGATGCAGGACGATCAATTATTTGCTGGCTCGCTCGCGGACAATATCAGTTTTTTTTCCGAATACCTCGACCCGATTCGGATTGAAGAATGCGCACGGATGGCGGCGGTGCATGATGATATTGTCGCCATGCCGATGGATTACAACACGCTGATCGGCGACATGGGTACCGTATTATCTGGCGGACAAAAACAAAGAGTGCTGATAGCGCGCGCACTGTATCATCAGCCGCGAATACTACTGCTGGATGAAGCGACCAGCCATCTCGATGTAGAGCGGGAAAAAGCTGTGAACGCGGCGATTCGATCGACGCAGGTCACGCGCATCATCGTGGCTCATCGCCCAGAGACGATTCACTCTACCGATCGAATTATTATGCTCGACAAGGGGCGGGTGGTGAAAGATTTGCGCTTGGTTGATAGCCCAGGCGAGATATTGTTGGAGAGGCTGATGGCGAAGTGAACTTGATTGACCTTTAGCTAACTCCAGCGGATAATTTAATGAATAATATTTACTTCGTTGAGGAGCCGCAATGGTTAAAGTCATATTTGCAGGACTATTTTTGTTGGCCATGACGGGCTGTGCGTCGGCAGGGCCGGATAAAAATCTGGCCGAGGAAAAGGAATATGTCACTGGCAGTAATATTCCCAAACGTGATCGCGCCTCGAGCGGCGTTATTATCGTTGATCCGTCGGCGATAGAAAGTATGCGTAGCACCGGCACAGCGACCGCTATACCAAGTAAAGGCGGCAATTAAGTCAAAATAGCGACAACAAGGGCCAACCTCAGGTCGGTCCTTCGTATTCCACCAGCAATTCCGCTAACATTCCCGTCGGCACTGCGCCGGATAAAATCTGGTCTTCATAGACAAAAGTCGGTGTGCCGGTAATTTCCAGCAGAGCCGCGGCTTCGTGATTTCCGCGCAACTTATTTTCGTACGTCTCGTTAGCCCACGCAGCATTAATAGTGGCTTCGCTCACGCCAGATTCGGCAGCTAATTTTTTTAACACTTCTATATCGCCGATATTTTGTTCTTCAACAAAGTAGGCTTCGAATAAGCGCGAATGTAATTTCTTGAATGCCTGAGGTTCGCGTTGACGCGCCGCTTCGGCCAGCAACAGGGCCTTGTGCGAATTGGTGGTGAACTTGCGCTCGGCCAGCGTGACTTTTTCTTGTCGCGCCATGCGCTGCAAATTGGTCATCAGCATATCCCAATGTTCCTGCGGGTATCCCAGGTCGGCGAGGGGCATGCCTTCAGCCGGCGTCTCGGGGTGAATTTCCATAAAGCGCCAATCGATTTCAAATTCGACGCCTTTTGCTAGTTTGGCCAAACGCAACTCGCCGATATAGCAAAACGGGCAGATGTAGTCGGAAAACACAGTGATACGTTTTTTAGGTTTGGACATGATGCGAATACACGAAATGGAAAAAAGCATCATACTCCATCTATCGTGGGTTGAGACACGGTCATGACTCACCTAAAATAAGCGAGTAATATTTTTTTAACTTCTGGAGCCCCATATGAAATTTCCCCCTTTGATGAAATCCGTCGTCATGCTGTCTGCAGCGTTGCTGTCGATCAGCGCTTGTGCGCAAGATAAAGCGCCTGCCGCCGCGCCCGCGCCAGTCGCCAGCGCTAAGCTGGTTAGCGAGCTGGTCAAAAAAGATGTGGTCGTCGGCACAGGCAAAGAAGCCGTCGCCAGCACGCAAGTGCGCGTGCATTACACGGGCTGGTTGTATGAGCCGGGCAAGCCAGAAAATAAAGGTGCGAAATTTGATAGCTCGGTAGATCGCAGCGAGCCATTCGTATTTCCTCTTGGCGGGGGGCGCGTGATTAAGGGCTGGGACGAAGGCGTGGCCGGCATGAAAGTCGGCGGCAAACGCACGCTGATTATTCCGCCCAATTTGGGCTACGGCGCGCGCGGTGCTGGCGGCGTAATTCCGCCGAACGCGACGTTGATGTTTGATGTGGAATTGCTCGACGTTAATCAGTAATTAATTGTGGACAGTTTTACGTGCGGCGAGAAAATCGTTTTTTGCCGCGCGCAAAAAATAGAAATCATTCATGGCAAAACGTAAACCTAAAATCGGCTTAGCGCTGGGCGGTGGCTCAGCTCGCGGCTGGTCGCACATCGGCGTTATCCGCGCGCTGGAAGCTGAAGGCATCAAGCCCGACGTAATTTGTGGCACCTCTGCTGGCGCGTTGGTCGGCGCGATTTACACCGCGAAAGAGTTGGATTGGTTAGAAGATTGGGTCACGCGTCTCACTTGGCGGCATATGGTGAGCATGCTCGACTTGAGTTTCAGCGGCGGCATTATTCGCGGCAATAAACTCATTGATTTTTTTCGCAGTCGGCTGGAAAACAAACCGATCAAGTCATTACCGTTGCCGTTCGGCGCAGTCGCGACAGAGTTAGAAACGGGCCGTGAAATTTGGCTACGGGATGGCGATTTACTCGAAGCGGTGCGTGCGTCAATCGCGTTTCCCGGTTTGTTCAGCCCGGTGTTACGTGATGACGTGTGGTTGGTCGATGGCGGGCTGGTGAACCCGGTTCCCGTATCGCTGGCGCGCGCGATGGGCGCGGATGTGGTGATTGCCGTGGATCTGAATTCCGATACCATTGGCAGCCATCTCAGAATGGCAGAAGACCCGACCGACACGCTGAATAAAAAACCGGAAGGGTTTGAGATTTCGCAAACGCTGACTAACAAAATGAAAAATTGGGTGCTGGCTGGAACCGGCATGTTAAAAAGCCCGGCGCTGGAAAGCAAAATGGACATGCCGTCTTTTGTCAGCGTGGTAGAAACCAGTATCAACATCATGCAAGTGCGCATCACGCGCGCGCGTCTCGCGGGCGAACCCGCCGATATTTTGCTCACGCCTAAACTCGGTCATTTAGGTTTGATGGATTATCATCGCGCCGCGATTGCCATCGAAGAAGGCAAGCGCGCAGTCACGCTAATGTTGCCCGCGATTCACGCCATGCTTGAACCGCCAACGCGTCAGGGCGCAAAAGAGAAGCGGGCAGCGAAAGTTTAATTATGCTAGTTAAATCGTAACTAATTGATTAAATTAAACTATTTTTCACGCCTAAAAATATTTTAAGCCATTTAACCCGCCCCTAAAATTCAGTCGTTTACACCTTCCGTAGCCACACTTTATTCAACCTTTACGGGGGCGTAACATGAAAGCTTTTCTTTTAATCACTTCGATTTTTGCTGCAGGATTTTTTCAATCTGCTTATGCCGTCGGGACTTATGCCGACATTTCTATTGTCGATCGCACCGAAAATAAAACTCTGCCGGTTTATCAACACGACGGAAAATATTATGTCGCGGGCAAGCCGGGCAATGAATACCAAATTCGCGTGCGCAATCAAATCGGCCAAGACATGCTCGCCGTCACTTCGGTTGATGGCATTAATGTGCTCAGTGGTGAAACAGCGGGCTTAAATCAACGCGGTTATATTTTTAATGCGGGTGATGGCTATGACATCTTGGGTTGGCGCAAAACCAACGATCGCGTCGCGTCATTTTATTTCACCTCGTTGCCCGATTCCTACGCGGCGCGCACTGGCAGGCCGGATAATGTAGGCGTGATTGGCGTGGCGGTTTTCCGTCGCAAATATGAAGCGCCGCTTAGTTATGTAGAACCACCTGTTTATCAAAGGCGATATGAGAATTCACGCGCGGAAGATTCAGGCGCGTTGGCCCAATCTGTGCCGTCACCCGCCGCGCCGAATAGGGCGGGCGCCGCTGCTGAATCGCGCAGCGATAGCGCCGGCAGAATTGCCTCCGCGCCGTTGATGAAAGACAAATCGCTCGGCACCGGACATGGTCGTAGCCTCGATTCATCCGTGCAAGTGGTGCAGTTCGAGCGCGCCTCATCGACACCGGATGAAATCATCAGTATTTATTACGATAGTCAGCGCAATTTGATTTCGCGCGGCGTCATTCCATATCCACCGCCGCTGGCAGTTAATCCATTTCCTAGCCAATTTGTGCCGGACCCACCGCGCCGCTGGTAAGGCATTTTATGCACAACACGGCCACTTTTGCGCCGGTGAAAATCTCCGTTACACTAGCGGAGATGATTCCGGCCGACGACACCGACGAAGATCTAATGCTGCGTTACCGTGAAGGTGATGCGGCGGCATTTGAGGTTTTGTATGCGCGGCATAAAGGCGGCGTGTTCCGCTATATGTTGCGTCAATGCCGTGAGCGTGGCGTGGCGGAAGAATTATTCCAGGAAGTCTGGATGAACTTGATCAAGGCCCGCGCGTCTTATTCAGTGCAAGCCCGTTTTTCCACTTACCTTTACAGCATTGCCCACAACCGGTTGATCGATCATTTCCGCGCAACTCAGCGCCAAGTGCCGTTGTCATACTTGCAGCGCGATGATGAAAGCGAAAATCCCCTGGCCAATGTGGCTGCTAGCGACACTTATCAGCCCGATAGCCTGCTGTCGGCTAAACAGGGCGCAACAGAATTTTTACGCTTGCTCGAAGCTTTACCTGAAGCGCAACGCGAAGCATTTTTATTGCATGAAGAAGCCGACATGAGTGTGGAGGAAATCGCGGCGGCAACAAACGTGAATACCGAAACCGCGAAAAGCCGCTTGCGCTATGCGCTGAACAAATTGCGCCAAGGCTTGAAGGAGGGTGTATGAAAACACCGAAATTGCATACGTCTGACGATAAAATTCTCGACGAGTATCTCGCCGGTAAATCGCATTTAACCGATGCCTATAAAAACATTGCGACGGATTTACCCGGAATAGAAATCGATTCCGCCATCCTCGCCGCCTCGCGCCGTGAAGTGCATGCGCGTCCGCAAGCCGCTGGCGCGAGCCGCTGGCTCAAATGGCAAAAGCCGCTCTCCATCGCCGCCGTGTTGGTCATCAGCGCATCATTAACGCTGACCATGACCGACCAACAAAAAAAATCAGACGAAGTAGCGTTGATGTCAGTACCCATCGTCGTGAACGAAGAAGCAAAAGCCTCGAGAGGTGATAGTTTTGGCCAAAACCCAACGACCAAAGCGGACGCGAAACCAGCCGCAGCAGGGGTAGCAAACGCCCCCGCGCGCAGACTTGAGCCGCTGGAAAAAAATAAAAAAATGGCATCTGTTGCAACAGAAGAACCAAAACCTGCAGCAAAACCCGCGCAAGCGAAGTTGGCGCAAATAGGCGCATCTTCTGATACGGAAAATAAATTAGCTGGCTACAAGAGTGAGACTCACGCACAAGCATTTCCGCCTGCAACAAACGCTCAACTCGCAGGAGCGGTAACCGCGACGCAAGCAGATGTTGGAAGCATTGGCCAAGCAGCCAGTTCGAAGCCTAATGTTATTACTGCGGCCACATCAGACAAGGCAACTGTCGCCGACGCAAGCATTGCGCGTGCACCCATGCCTCCTCCTGCACCCAAACCTGCGCCCATGTCTGCTGCCGCACCAGCACCAGCACCAGTGCCTGCCCCCGCTCCGATGGCAACGGCACCCGCTTCAGCGGTTGTGGCAGAGGCAGGCGAGTCCGCGCCCATGAAATCAAGCAACGAAATTGCGACAGCCGCCAGGTCACGTGCATCTGCGAACGCGAAGTACACGACCGATGATGGAGCAAGCCCCGCGAAGACATTGAACAAATCTGCGCCACTTAACGAAACGGCCACTGTCGCAGCCTACAGCGCATCGCAAACATGGCTGGCAAAAATCGAG
>JAYVJD010000184.1:0-22988 GCA_043769625.1 Pseudomonadota bacterium
GGAGCTTTACAGCGTGAGTAACACATTACTATTGAATTCAAGATTGAAAAAATAAGAGGTAAATATTGTGCAAAAAATGATTTTGAGCCTGGACTCAGCAGGGCTGCCTAACGCTTGGATATCTGTCGAAGAGGCCATCACTTACCACGCAAAAGACTTGGTAGTATGGTCTTTGGGCGAAGACACCAGTGTGTATCGCGGCGGCGTTCGGCGTGACGGCACACGTTCGCATATTGAAACCAAATCTATCATTGCGATCCGCGGCAGCAAAGTGGACGTGCGTAGCTTTTCCCATACGCCGGCCTTGTCGAACGACTTGTTGTTCGCCCGAGATCGCCACCTGTGCGCTTATTGCGGTGTACGTTTTGCGCTCCGCGAATTGTCGCGTGACCACATCATGCCGGTGTCTAAAGGCGGACGCGACAAATGGACTAACGTGGTAACCGCGTGCCGTAGCTGCAATACACGCAAGGCCGATCGCACGCCACAGCAGTCTGGAATGGCTTTGTTGTATGTACCTTACATGCCGAATCGTCACGAACACTTCATTTTGCGCAACCGCCATATTCTGGCCGATCAGATGAGGTTTTTGCTGGGTAGCGTACCGGCAACAAGTCGATTGTATAGTTAGTGGTTAGGCGACGCTGTTAATCAGCGTTGCCTTTTTTTCGACGATAGTACTTATCTCTGTATTGTAAATGCTGAAATATTATTGCTTAGGACCCGAAGCTCAGGGGTCTGCTGTTAGTATGCTTCCTTACATCTGCCTATCTAGGATTCTAGACAGCGCGGCAACGCCTTAAACTTCTTCGAAACCAGCGCCCCAATATGATTCCCTTTTCCATTCTCGACCTCTCCCCGATCACCGAGGGCAGCGACGCTGCGCAATCGTTTCGCAACACGCTCGATCTCGCGCAGCATGGCGAGCGCTGGGGCTACCAGCGCTGCTGGTTGGCCGAGCATCACGGCATGCCGGGCATCGCCAGCGCCGCGACTGCCGTGCTGATTGCGCATGTTGCGGGCGGCACCTCGACCATCCGCGTCGGCGCGGGTGGCATCATGTTGCCCAACCATTCGCCGTTGGTGATCGCCGAACAATTCGGCACCTTGGAATCGCTCTTCCCCGGCCGCATCGACTTGGGCCTCGGTCGCGCTCCCGGCTCTGACCACATCACCGCGCGCGCATTGCGGCGTAACCTCGCTTCCGATGCCGACGAGTTTCCGCAAGATGTGCTCGAACTAATGGATTATTTTTCCGGCACGCAGCAACAAGCCGTGCGCGCCGTTCCCGGCGCGGGCTTGAATGTTCCAATATGGATACTCGGCTCCAGCCTGTTCGGCGCGCAACTCGCCGCCGCGCTCGGCCTGCCCTACGCCTTCGCGTCACACTTTGCCCCAGCGCAAATGATGCAGGCGATAGCCTTGTATCGCGCCAACTTCAAGCCATCCGCGCAATTGCAAAAACCGTATGTGATGCTCGGCTTCAATGTCTTCGCAGCAGATACAGATGAGCAAGCACATTTTCTCGCCACCTCGATGCAACAAGCTTTCGTTAATTTACGCAGTGGCAACCCCAAGCGCCTGCAACTACCGATGAAAGATTATTTGAATCGCATCGGCCCACAAGAACACGCCCTGCTCGATCAAGTATTGTCCTGTGCTGCCATCGGCTCGCCTGAAACTGTGAAGCGTTCATTGCAAGCGTTCATTGAACAAACAGGCGCGGATGAATTGATGATCACTTCGCAGATATTCAATCATGCTGCTAGGCTGCGATCGTATGAGATTACGGCAGAGCTTCGTGCAACGCTGAGTTGATGGCACGCTCTATGTAGGCTGGGCTGATAAGCCCAGCGTTTTTGAATTCATTATTCTGCTGTTGAATCGCTGGGCTTACCAGCCCAGCCTACGGCCCTATTTATTTCGGCAACCAAAAGTATTCGGATCGGCCAAACGATCAAAAGCTGCTAACCAAGTTCGCAGTTTGCGCTGATATCCTCAGCAAACAAAAGGGACGCCGCGGCGTCCCTTTTTAGTTTTACTCGCTTAGAGCATTATTCGATTGGCTTGCCTTCGTTTAATTTGAGCCAGCCTTTTATGATGCGATAAATAATCCAAATACCGTTTGCCAATAACACGGCGAAGCCAATAAGAATGAACATCGTGATGAAGCCGATTACGGCCCACAGTAAGCCCCACCAGAAAGTACGAATCTGCCAATTGAAATGCGATTCGAGATAAGTGCCTTTTACGTCATCTCGCTTTACATAGTTCATGATGATGGCGGCGATAGCGGTCAGGCCGACTAGCAGGCTGAACGCGTATAGGCCGTAGATGATGTGTGGAGTTGGGTTTCACTCGATAGGTTGCGGGAAGTATCGGCTGCAGTTGGTTCGCTCATTTTTTTCTCCTTAGTTAAACTTCAATCGTCGTGAATTTCCTCACCGGGGAACAGCGCTTCATTAAAGCCGAAGGTCCGCATATCTTCAATGCGCATAGGGTACAGTATTCCCTGCAAATGGTCACACTCGTGTTGCACGACGCGAGCATGGAAATCGCTGACGGTGCGGTCGATTTTTTTTCCTTTTGGGTCGAAGCCTTGATAACGGATGCTGTGATAGCGCGGCACCATGCCGCGCATGCCGGGAACGGATAGGCAACCTTCCCAGTCGTCTTCGATGTCATTGCCGACGGGCGTAATTTTCGGGTTGATGAGCACGGTGTAAGGTACGGCTTCGGCGTCGGGATAGCGTGGATTTTTTTTTACGCCGAAGATGACGACTTGTAACGACACGCCGATTTGCGGCGCGGCGAGTCCTGCGCCGTCGAGCGCTTCCATGGTGTCGTGCATATCGAGCAGCAGAGTTTCTAAATCTTTGGTGTCGAATTTTTTTACTGGCTTGGCGACTTTTAATAGAATCGGATCGCCCATTTTTAACACGGGTTTAACGGCCATTTTGCGCCACCAATTTATCGAGAATATTGCGCACGCGATGCATGCCTTGCTCCAAGGTTTTAAAAATCACTTCCATTTGCACGGACTCGCGGCTGTCGCCGCGACCAGCGGCCTGGTTTGCCACCACGGCGATGGTCGCGTACTCCAGATTTAATTCGCGCGCCAACGCTGCTTCCGGCATGCCGGTCATGCCGACCATTGCCGCGCCATCGCGCTCTAGGCGATTAATCTCCGCCGCCGTTTCCAGGCGCGGACCCTGCGTCGCGGCATAGACGCCTGTATGTATTATAGTTTCGTTTACTGCTTTTGCAGCCGACATAATGCGCCAGCGCAACGACTCGGAATACGGATGGGTGAAATCAATATGCGTGACCGGCGTTTCATTGCCTTCGAAAAAAGTATGCTTTCGGCCGTAGGTGTAATCAATAATCTGATCGGGCAATACAATCACGCCGGGCTTGAGATCCGCGTGTATGCCGCCGACTGAATTCACTGCGACGATGGATTTCACACCCTGCGCTTGAAGCGCCCACAAATTAGCGCGGTAATTTACTTCATGTGGCGGGATGGTGTGGCCGTAGCCGTGACGCGCGAGAAACACGACGGACTGGCCCTGCACGCTGCCAAAGGTCAACGCGCCCGAGGGTTCGCCGTAGGGCGTGCGAATCACTTGGCGATGCGTAATCTCTAAATTCGCCAGTTTGGTGAGGCCAGTACCGCCGATAATTGCCAACATAATTAGTGATCTTTAAGTGCGTAAATTGAAGGAAGGTTGCGCCACGCGCCATCGACGTCCATGCCGAAGCCGAACACGAAACGATTGGGTAAAGTGACGCCAACGAAATCAGCTTTAATCGGTTTGAGCTTGCCAATATTTTTGTCGGCAAATACGGCGGTGAACACTTCGCGCGCGCCGAGCTGGATAACTAAATCGCGAATCGCTGCCAAAGTTTCGCCTGCGTCGAGAATATCGTCAAGGATTAACACCGTGCGTCCGGCGACGTTTTCACGCGGCTTCAGCTTCCATGTCAGCTCGCCGCCTGTTGTCGCTGCGCCGTAGCGCGTGGCGTGGATGGTGTCGAACTCCAAGGGGAAATGCAGCAATGGCAAAATCTGGCCCGTGATGACGACCGCGCCGCCCATTACGGATAATAGTAAGGGATGTTTGTCTTTCAGCGCCACGCGGATTTCGGCCGCCATGCGGCGCACGGCGTGGTTCACTTCCGTGGCAGAAATAATTTCATCCGCTTCGGCGAGAATGGCATGGGCTTTTTCTGGCGTCATCAATTAATTTTTAGCCTGAAAAGTTTTCAGCATGCGCGCAAAGTCTTTGCCGACTTCGTGATGCTTGAGTGCATAGGCCAAGGTGGCTTCGAGGTAGCCGAGTTTGCTGCCGCAGTCATAGCGTTTGCCGAGAAACTCATAGGCCAACACGCGCTCTTCGGTCAATAGCGCGGCGATGCCGTCGGTGAGCTGAATCTCTCCGCCACTGCCCGCGCCAATTTTTTCCAGGTAATGAAAAATGCGCGGCTTGAGAATATAACGGCCCACTACGGCCAGCGTCGAGGGCGCATCGGCAGGTTTGGGTTTTTCTACCATGCCGCTGACTTGATGTAACAGCCCGCTAAGGGGTTTGCTCGCCACAATGCCATAGCTGCTGGTTTCTTCGCGCGACACATTTTGCACCGCGAGAATCGAGCTATTGTTTTGCTCGAACATCTCGACCATTTGCCTCATGATCGGCGGTTCGCCATCGATTAAATCGTCGGCGAGAAACACAGCAAACGGCTCATTGCCGACGAGCGGCTTGGCGCACAACACCGCGTGCCCGAGGCCCAAAGCCTGTGGTTGGCGGATGTACACGCAATTGATGCTGGACGGAATCATGTTGCGCACTTCTTTGAGCAGCTTTAGTTTTCCCGCTGCTTGCAATTCCGCTTCGAGTTCGTAGGCTTTGTCGAAGTGATCTTCGATCGGGCGCTTTCCCCGACCGGTGATGAAAATCATGTCGGTGATACCGGCCGCAATCGCTTCTTCAACGGCATATTGAATCAGCGGCTTATCGACTATCGGCAACATTTCTTTGGGGCTGGCTTTGGTCGCGGGCAAAAAACGTGTACCCAAACCCGCCACCGGAAACACCGCTTTAGTTATTTTTACAGTCACGATAAATCTCCAAATAGTTCAATTTAATCAATGAGTTGCATAAATTCATCTTGATTTAGAATTTTTACGCCGAGTTCCAGCGCTTTGTCTAATTTACTGCCCGCCTCTTCGCCGGCCACAACGTAATCAGTTTTTTTCGATACGCTTCCCGAAACTTTTCCGCCGCGCGCTTCGATCAATTCTTTCGCTGCATCGCGCGATAAGGTCGGTAGTGTGCCGGTCAATACAAAGGTCTTACCGACTAATTCGCCGCTAGCTGCAGTGGCGCTATCACCCTCCGGCCACGTCACGCCGCTGGCGCGCAATTGCTGCACCACTTCGACATTGTGCAGCTCGGCGAAAAATCGCAAAATTGATTCCGCCACGATCGGCCCAACATCGTTCACCTGCATCAACGCATCGATATTCGCTTGCATTAAGGCATCAAGATTACCAAAATGCCGCGCCAAATCTTTCGCCGTTGCTTCGCCGACATTACGAATACCCAGCGCATAAATAAATCGCGCTAACGTCGTATGGCGGCTTTTCTCCACGGCGGCCACAATATTATTCGCCGATTTTTCTGCCATGCGCGGCAGATTCGCCAGCGCTGCTACGCCTAATTTATACAGGTCGGCCGGCGTATTCACAATACGGTTATCTACTAATTGCTCGACCAACTTATCCCCTAGGCCTTCAACGTCCATGGCGCGGCGCGAGGCAAAATGCAAAATCGCTTGCTTGCGCTGCGCCGGGCAAAACAAGCCGCCGCTGCAACGGCTGGCGGCTTCGTCTTCCAGGCGAATCGCTGCCGAGCCGCACACTGGGCATTGCAACGGCATAACAAACTCACGCGCCGTCGCCGGGCGTTTGGCCAAAATCGCCCGCGCGATTTCCGGGATCACGTCACCGGCGCGACGCACGATGACGCTGTCGCCGATGCGAATATCTTTACTGCGAATTTGATCTTCGTTATGCAAGGTGACATTGGTGACGGTGACGCCGCCAACAAACACCGGCTTCAAGCGCGCTACCGGCGTGAGCGAACCGGTGCGGCCGACTTGTACGTCAATATCTTCGACGATGGTTTCTGCTTCTTCGGCCGGATATTTATGCGCAATGGCAAAGCGCGGCGAGCGCGATTTGAAGCCCAAGGTCTCCTGCTGGCGCACGGCGTTCACTTTGTACACCACGCCGTCGATATCGTATGGCAGGGCTTCGCGCTTTTCACCCAACGCGCGGTAATAGTCGAGCATGCCTTGCACGCCGCGCACCACCTTGCGCTCATGCGCGACAGGGAAGCGCATTTTTTCCAGGCTATTCATTAATTCGCCATGCGTAGCCGGCGCGACAAAATCTTCTGTCGCGCCGATGCCGTAAGCAAAAAAAGTCAGCGGCCGCGTCGTGGTCAAACGCGGATCGAGCTGGCGCAAACTGCCTGCCGCCGCGTTACGCGGATTTACAAATATTTTTTCCCCCGCCGCTTCCTGCTTTTTATTCATGGCGAGAAAATCCTTTTTTAGCATCAAGACTTCGCCGCGCACTTCGAGCAAAGCCGGCACATGCTCGCCGGCGAGCTTGAGCGGGATCGCGCGAATTGTCTTCAGATTCGCCGTCACATCTTCGCCAGAAAAACCGTCACCGCGCGTGGCGCCGAAAGTGAGCAAACCGTTTTCATAATGCAGGCTGATCGCGAGGCCGTCGAACTTGGGCTCGCAGGCATAATCGATTTCGTTCGTGTCCAGGCCTTCGCGCACGCGCTTATCAAACGCGCTGATATCCGCCTCGGCAAAAGCATTATCCAGCGACAACATCGGCATGCGATGGGTGATACTGCCGAATTCTTTCAGCGGCGCAGCGCCGACGCGTTGCGTCGGTGAATCGATAGAAACCAATTCTGGATGTTGCGCTTCGAGGGACTGCAACTGGCGAAACAAACCGTCGTATTCAGAATCGGAAAGCGACGGATTATCTTGCACATAATAGCGATAGTTGGCATCTTCGATGACGGCACGCAAGGCATCAACCTGTTCACGAATGCTGGGAGAAACCGCCATACCGGGAAGGCTGACGCTCAGGAAAACAAACGCTGCGCTAAACGACTGCCCGCCGCAATATTGCGCTCAGACATGCGCCGAATAATTTCTGCCAATTGCATTTTGATCGCATCAGCGCCGGTGTTGGTCAGCGGTTTGCGCGCATCATCGACGACTTCGCCGCCCAAACCTTCGGCTAAAGAACGCGCCAGCAACATGATTTGTTGAAATACTTTTATGCCGTCGGTCGTGCGTGGTACGTCGAGCAAAATGGTCAGACCTTGCGTGGTCAGATTTTTAATTTGATCAGGCATGAAAGCACGCGGCTCCAGATTAGCCACGACAAATTGAATTTCGCCACGATCATTGATACTTTGAAACACGCCGCTGCCGGGATCTAATTTCAAGCCTGCTGATTCACATAATGCGCGGACTTTGGTGCCCTGGAACGACACGCCGCTACGCGACACCACGTTGACGCCGATTTCGACATCAACCGACGCTGCGAATTGGTCGGTTTCCTGCGCCCGACGCGTAGCACTCTCGCTCGGCTCAATTTGACACACGCCATCGGCGTTGCCGGCAAATTCATGCACCAACTGAGAAAACTGGCCGATAAATATTTCATCCATCGCGCCTTTGCGATCAACCAATTGCAGGCCCGCCTTAATTTCTTTGTAACGCGGCACGTCGGTATGCAACTGGCCCCACGAACCATTTTGCAAGCCTTCCCAAAAAACCGGTTTACCGAATTGGCGACTTTGCCCTATCGCATCCATCAGCACATTTGGCGCGACCGGCGCATTGCACAGGATGACCGCGACCAGATCAATCTTGTCATCAATATTCAGCGTGGTGGGTTGTAACGGCGCTGGCTGTACTAGCCTAGGCGCGGCAGGCGCGTGTTCTGCAGCAGAATGCAAAGTGCTCGAAGTGCCGAGCGAGCCAGTGGTCACCGGCACTGCGGTGGTTGGTCTGAGCGCGGGCGACTCGGGCGAAAAATCATAGCGGGGTACATGCGTTTTCTCATCGCTTTCAATAGCGAATTCAGTGTCGCCGAACGACGGTTCGACGCGTTGATCCATCCCTGCCGGGCGCGCATTGAGCAAAGCGTTGGCATCGAGCAATGCGTCGCCGTGATTGCTACTGAAATTTTTCTCGGCACTTTTTTGCGCGCGGCGCTCTTGCCACAGGTTGTAACCGAACACAGCGGCAATCACCACAGCGCCGACTGCCATCAAGCTGATTTGAAAGTCTGTCATGCAGCAATCTCCTCTCGCATTTTTAACGCCGAATCCAGGTCCACAGCTACGACGCGCGATACACCCCGTTCCTGCATGGTGATACCGACGAGTTGATTCGCCATTTCCATGGTAATTTTATTGTGGCTGATATACAGAAATTGCGTTTGGTCCGACATTTTTTTCACCAGCTCGCAAAAACGTTCGGTGTTGGCGTCGTCCAGCGGCGCGTCCACCTCGTCGAGTAAACAGAACGGCGCGGGGTTGAGGCGGAACATGGCGAAGACTAGCGACACCGCCGTCAGCGCTTTTTCGCCGCCTGACAGAAGATGAATCGAGCTCGGCTTTTTGCCCGGTGGCTGCGCCAGCACTTGCAAACCGGCGTCGAGAATTTCTTCGCCGGTGAGTTGCAAACGCGCATTGCCGCCGCCGAATAAAGTCGGGAACATTTCGCTGAAGTTTTTATTCACTTGATCAAACGTCGATTGCAACAGCTCGCGCGTTTCGCGGTCGATACGTTTGATCGCATCTTCCAAGGTCGCAACCGCTTCGTTCAGATCTGCTGTTTGAGCATCGAGGAAAGCCTTGCGCGCGCGTGACTCTTCCAGCTCGGCCAACGCTGCCAGATTGACGGCGCCGAGTGCGGCGATGTCTTCCTGCAATTTGGTGATTTCGCCTTGCAGCGCGCTGGTGCGTTTCTTTTCCAGCAGCGCGGCGAGTTCTTCCAGATTGGCGTTGTTTTCGGTGAGCTGCAATAAGAACTGTTCTGCCGTCAGCCGCGCTTCTTGTTCCTTCATGCGGAATTCGGTAATTTTTTCGCGCAGCGGCTCATGCGCTTGTTCTGCGGCGACGCGCTGTTCTTCCGCCTCGCGCAGTTTTTGCGTCAGCCCTTCTTGCTCCAGGCGAATTGCGCCGAGCGCTTTTTCTGCTTCATTACGTTTGGCCAATCCGGCTTGCAATTGTTGCGACAACGGCGCTTCATGCACGCCGCTGAGTTCGGATTGCAAAGTCGTTTGATGCGTATTCAAATCGGCCAAGCGCGTGACGACGCTGGAGGCCAAATGCTCGAACGCTTGAATTTTATCGCGACAGGTTGATTCAAAAAATTTCGCTTCCTGCGCCGCGCGCTCGGCTAATTGCACGCTCTCGCGCTGCTGTTTTAGCGCCGCTTCAGAAGACTGTCTATCTCTTTGAATACTATCATATTTTTCTTGCAGATCACCGATGATATTGGCGCCGCTGGCGAGCTTTTCCTGCGCTTCTTTTAAGACGATTTCTTCCGCGTCTTGTTGCTTTTTGATCTCGGCTAATTCGGTGTCGATTTGCGCACGACGCGAGCTGACGCGGTCGGCCGCTTGCGACAGTTTCAAACTTTCCATTTGCGTTTGATGGCTTTTCGCTTGCATCGTCGAGACGCTATTGCGCAAGCTTTGCATGCGCTGTTGCGCTTGCTGTAATTGCTCTTCGATTTTCGTTTGCGCGGTTTTCAGCGCCGTAACGTTGGTCTGGTGCGTCGGCACGCTCAGTTTAAATCCATCAATATCACGTTGGCGCGCTAACACGCCGTGTAGCTCCGATTGCGGTCCGTGGAAGATGACGCCGTGACGGCTGAACACATGACCTTCGCGGCTGACCAACAGCGCGCCAGCGGGCAAGCTGCGTGCGAGCGCGATACCTTGCAGGCGATCTTCCACCACATAAACTTGCATCAGCGCTTCCTGCAAAAACCCGCGCGCGCCATTATTTAGCAGCTTGACCATATCCAGCAACGGCTTCAAGCCAGCATGTTCGGCGGAGGTCGCGCTATTGTCGCCATCGACGAACAAGGCGACGTTGCCGGGCGGCGGTTCGTGTAGCAGTGCGGAGGCGCGCTCCATGCCGGCGATGCGGATAGCGTTCAGGCGCGTACCAAGCGCGCCTTCGAGCGCGTCTTCCCAGCCTTTTTCGATACTGACTTGTTGCCACAAACGGGCGTTTGCGCCGAGCTGATGTTTGTCTAACCAGGCTTGCAGTTTCTGGTTGTTATCCAGCTTGCTCTGCTGCGCTTGCAGCGTGTGCAGTTGCGCTTCTTCGCGCGCGAGCAGCGCGAGCATTTCCTGCAATTGCGTGGTGCCGCTGCGTTTTTGTTGTTCTAAATTCGGCAAGGTTTTTTCCAGCTCGGCGAGGGCTTCGCGCTCTTGGGTGAGCTTGCTGTCCAGATCCGCCAGCGTTTGTTTATGCAGCGCCAGCGCTTCCAGATCAGGCGCGACCAAGCCTTCGAGTTCCTGGCTTAATCGATCGCCGCGTTGCTCAAGCTGCGACACAATTTTCATTGCATGCGATTCGCGCGTTTCGGCCACGCTTTGCTCTTGCTCGGCCTGGGCTAATTCTTTTTGCGCAACGGCGACTTTCTCGGCCGTTTGTTGATACTGCGCTTCGTGCTCCGGCAATTTTATGCGCACGGTTTCCGCTTCGGTTAAACGCGTCGCCGCGAGCTCAATCGCGGTGCCGAGTTTGCCTTGCCATTGCGTGGCTTCGATCGAGGCGGTTTCTTTTTGCAAGCCGATATCGGCGATCTGGCGCACGATGCTCGACAACTGGGTTTCTACCCGGCGGCGGGTGTCGGTGAGATGTTGTAAATCCTGTTCGACGCGCGCGACTTCGGCGTTGGCCGCATACAAATCGCCTTGCACGGCGTGCAATTTATCGCCCGCTGCGTAATGTTCTTGTCGCGCGGTTTCTAGTTTGGTTTCCCATTCGCGCAGATTCGCCGTTTGCGATTCGAGTTGCGTGGTGAGTTTTTCGATGTCGCGGCCATGACGATCGCGATTATTATCGGCATCGCGTTTTTTCGCGAAGGCTAACAAATTTTGCGAGGTAGAAAGCTCGGTCTGTAAGGCTTTATATTGTTCAGCGACTTGCGCCTGCACTTCTAACTTATTGATTTTATTGGTTAATTCGTTTACAATATCCTGCACACGGGAAAGGTTTTCGCGCGTATCTTGCAACCGGTTTTCGGTCTCTTTGCGCCGCTCTTTGTATTTCGATACGCCTGCCGCTTCTTCCAGAAACACGCGCAACTCTTCCGGCTTCGATTCGATCACACGTGAAATCATGCCTTGCTCGATAATGGCGTAAGCGCGTGGACCTAAACCGGTGCCGAGAAAAATATCCTGCACGTCGCGACGGCGTACATGTTGATTATTGACGTGGTAGGACGAGGTGCCGTCGCGCGTGAGCACGCGCTTGACGGAGATTTCCGCGTATTGTTGCCACTGACCACCGGCGCGACCGAGGCTGTTGTCGAACACCAGCTCGACCGATGCGCGGCCCACCGGCTTGCGCTCGGACGAGCCGTTAAAAATAACGTCTTGCATGGTTTCGCCACGCAAATGTTTGGCCGACGATTCACCCAGCACCCAGCGCACGGCATCAATGACATTGGATTTACCGCAGCCATTCGGCCCGACCACGCCAATCAATTGGCCCGGAACGGAGATGGTGGTGGGATCGACAAAGGATTTGAAACCGGCGAGTTTTATTTGATTGAGACGCACTTTAGTATTGCCCTATTTGCGTTTATGTCGTCACTGAAGCTCATCGCGACATAAACAGTGTGTGTAGTGAATACTGTAAGATTGGTATTTTACCCGAATTGAATGAGCCGCCAAGAAATGACTTCAAGCCCAACTAAGCAACTCGAAACGTTTGTCAACCCTGCCCCGCAACGCGACTTCCATATCCACATGGAAATCCCTGAATTTACGTGCCTTTGCCCGAAAACCGGCCAGCCGGATTTCGCCTTGATTTATCTCGATTACGTGCCGGATAAATTATGCGTCGAACTGAAGAGCTTGAAACTCTATATGTGGAGCTATCGAAACGAAGGCGCGTTTCACGAAGCCGTCACCAATATCATTCTCGATGACTTAGTCAAAGCGACCAAACCGCGCTTCATGCGACTCACGGCAAAATGGTATGTGCGCGGCGGCGTGTTCACCAACGTAATGGCCGAACATCGCAAAAAGGGTTGGCAGCCAGAACCGGTAGTGAATTTACAAGCGTTCGACACGCAATCGAATACGCGCGGATAAGGTTTTTTGAGGTTGCGGTTTTAATGTCTTGGCTCAAGATGAGCGATGGCTTTGTCAGGCGCCCCGCGCGCAAAGCTTATTCCGGCCAGCGCAGATGTGATGCAGAGCGTAACGCGTGCGCGCGGCGCACTCTGCGTCAGCGGTATAGAAAATCGATTCTTCGTCTCTCCACCCCGCCACTATTTTTCATGTGAATCTTTTTGGTATGCGCGTTGCGGGCCGATTGGCGTAGCGTCGCCATAACCCGCCTCCCAACGCGCGTTGATAAATTCGTTGCCGTCTATCGTCTCTTCCGGCAAACCGTCGGGTGCGTGAAACGGTGCAACGCGATACTCCACGGCAAAATGATTCACCGGCTTCATCTGCTCTAGATGATCCAAACTGCCGACGGATAAATCCATATATTCGGAATCATGAAACTCGAACGATAGCGGCGTGCCGCA
The DNA here is from genome assembly GCA_043769625.1 of Pseudomonadota bacterium. Classification (GTDB taxonomy): domain Bacteria; phylum Pseudomonadota; class Gammaproteobacteria; order Burkholderiales; family JBEEJL01; genus JBEEJL01. The sequence continues at coordinate 12,895 of JAYVJD010000184.1, forward strand.
CTCGCCACAAAATCCGCGCTGGGCAATTTTCGACGAGTGAAAATATTTCGGCGGCTGGGTGGTCCACTTCACCGACGCCTTGGGTAAATTAAAGAACGTGGCGAAAATATTACCGAACGAGCGCTGGCACATGCGGCAATGGCAATAATAGGCTTCGTTATTTTCCACCACGGCTTCATAGCGCACCCCGCCGCAATGACACCCACCACTCAAGCTATGCGTCATGATTTTCTCCCATTATGTGCGCGCACTTATTTTGAGCCAGCTATCCTCGGCGCGCAACTCCACGCTTGGATAAAACAAGACAAGTCTCTGTTTTTGAATTAAAATTCTCGCGCTATAGTAAGCACGGTAAACATCTACACTAATTGACGAGGAAACATGACCATGAAAAACAAACTTTTATTTTCCCTTATTTTCGCAGCCGCTATAACGACACTGAGCAGCGGTAGTGCCTCCGCGCAAACTGCAGACGCGCCGGCAGCCGCTGCTCAAAGCGCCGCTGCGCCTGAAGCAGCACCGGGAAAGCGCACCATAGTTGGAACGTCATTCGTCAGCGGCGGCAGCAGCGCCGCCGAAAAAGAAGGCATGCGCGCAATCGCTAAAGCTTACAACTTCAAGCTGGCGTTCATGGCCGCGGGCGCTGCCGGTAAGCCACTGGGCAATGTGAAGTTGAAAGTGTTGAATGCAAAAAGTGGCAAACAAGTATTAAGCGGCACATCTGACGGCGCGTGTATTTTTGCCAATTTGCCGCAAGGAAACTATCGCGTGTTGACCGAGCGCAACGGCGTGAAGATGGATAGAACGGTGAAGGTCAGCAACAAATCAGCGCCCGGTACGATTATTTATTCCGGCGCGGACGCGAAGAAAAACTTTAGCGGTTGTTGGTAATTCAGTAGCTATTTATAGCAATAAAAAAACCCGCCTCTGGCGGGTTTTTTTAATCTGACCAATTATTATAAGTTATTGATTAAATTAAACTATTTAAAGCATTATTGTTTCACTTCATCGCGCAAAGCACGCCGTAAAATCTTGCCCACATTGGTCTTCGGCAACTCGGTTCTAAACTCGACTTGATGCGGGACTTTATAGCCAGTCAGTTCGGTTTTGCTGAATTTGATTAACTCTTCTGCGGTTAAGTTGGGATCTTTTTTCACCACGAAAATTTTCACCGCTTCGCCCGATTGTTCGCTCGGCACGCCGACGGCGGCGACTTCCAACACGCCGGGGTGACGCGACACCACATCTTCAATTTCATTCGGATAGACATTGAAGCCAGAGACAAGAATCATGTCTTTTTTGCGATCGACGATTTTGACAAAACCATTCGCGTCCATGATGCCGATGTCGCCGGTGGCGAAGTATCCATCCGGGTGCATGACTTTGGCGGTTTCGTCAGGGCGGTTGTAATAGCCCTTCATCACTTGCGGGCCACGAATACAAATTTCGCCACGTTCGCCGAGGGCGACTGGTTGTTTGTCGTCGTCGCGAATCTCGACCTCAGTCGAAGAAATCGGCAAGCCAATGGTGCCGTTATATTCGACGAGATTGAGCGGATTGATGGTCGCGCCGGGCGAGGTTTCCGTCAGGCCGTAGGCTTCGAGCAGCACTGTTCCAGTCACGCGTTTCCAATTCTCTGCGGTCGCTCTTTGCACGGCTGTGCCGCCGCCAAGCGTCAAGCGCAAATTACTGAAATCCAATTTATCAAAACCCGGCGTGTTGAGTAAGCCATTGAACAGGGTATTGACGCCGGTAATGATGCTGAATTTATATTTGCCTAGCTCTTTGACAAAGCCCGGCATGTCGCGCGGGTTGGTGATGAGAATATTCTGCGAGCCAAGACGCGATTGCGTAATGCAGTTCGCTGTGAGGGAAAAGATATGATAAAGCGGCAGCGCGGTGATGATGATTTCTTTGCCTTCGCTGATGAAATCTTTTTGCCACTCGTAGGATTGCAACACGTTAGCAACGATATTCCGGTGCGTCAGCATCGCGCCTTTGGAGACGCCGGTAGTGCCGCCGGTGTATTGCAAAAATGCCGTGTCGTCATGCGTGACTTTTACCGCTTGTAATGTTTGCGCAGCACCTTGGCGAACCATATCGGCAAATTTCACCGCGCCGGGCAAATCCCACGCAGGCACGAGCTTTTTCACCCGCTTGACGACAAAATTGACGATGGCAGATTTAGGAAAACCGAGCATATCGCCGAGGCTGGTGACGACAACATGTTTCACCGGCACCGCGCTGCGTACTTGCTGAAATACATGGGCGAAGTTTTCCAGAATCACAATGGCTTCTGCGCCGGAATCTTTTAGCTGGTGTTCGAGTTCGCGTGGGGTATAAAGCGGATTGACGTTGACGACGGTGTAACCGGCCTTCAACGCGCCGAAAATACAAGCCGGATATTGCAGAATATTAGGCATCATCAGTGCAACGCGCGCACCTTTAGGCAACTTCAGCACGCCTTGTAAATAGCCCGCGAACGCGCTGGCATATCCATCCACCTCGGCATAAGTCAGTGTTTTGTCCATACACGTGTAAGCAGGACGCACGCCAAATTTCTTCACGCTTTCGGCCCAGATGTCGCCGACAGATTGATACAGATTAGGATTGATTTCAGCGGCAACGCCAGGTGGGTAAGACTTCAACCAGATTTTTTCCATTTTCTTCTCCTCAGATTGCATAGTGGCAGGTGATCCTGCTCTAGGGGTGGTTACACTGTCGCTAATATATAAGAGTTTTGCCATTTCAGCGAGTTGCACTGCAACGATGTTTGAATAAACGCCCCAACCCTTATGTAGCAGGCCGCGACACCGTATAATTCGGCTTTCGCCTTCAATCCGGTTTGCCATGAATCCGCATTTGTCCCTCGTCCAGCCCTACCCGTTTGAAAAACTGCGTCAGCTTTTTCACGGCATCACGCCGAATCCGGCACGGCATGCGATCAATTTGTCGATTGGCGAACCTAAGCACCCAACCCCCGAATTTATCAAACAAGAATTACGCGATCATATGGGCGGCCTGGCAAATTACCCGTTGACGCTCGGTTCAGAAGGTTTGCGCGGCAGTATCGGTGCGTGGCTGAATCAGCGTTATGGGTTGTCCGGCATCAATATTGACACGCAAGTGATCCCGACGCTCGGTAGTCGCGAGGCCCTATTCTCTCTTGCGCAAACTATTATCAATTCGCGCAAGCCGAATCCAGTGGTTGTGTGCCCCAATCCGTTTTACCAAATTTACGAAGGTGCAGCGCTACTCGCCGGCGCTTCGCCGTACTTCCTCAACACCACGCCGGAAAATGGTTTCAGCATGGAGCTGGACCGATTCCCTGCAGAAGTATGGGATCGCACACAACTGTTATTTACCTGCTCGCCCGGCAATCCGCATGGCAAAGTGATTACGCTGGATGAATGGAAAACCTTATTCGCCCTATCGGACAAACACGGTTTTGTCATTGTCGCCGACGAATGCTACTCGGAAATTTACTTCGATGACGCGCATCCGCCGCTCGGCGCGCTGCAAGCTGCGCAACAATTGGGTCGCCGCGATTTCAAAAATCTGGTGGTGGTCGGCAGCCTTTCCAAACGCTCTAACGTGCCGGGCATGCGTTCCGGTTTTGCCGCGGGCGATGCCGCCATCATAAAAGCGTTTTTGCTCTATCGCACCTATCACGGCAGCGCGATGAGCCCGGTAGTGCAAGCGGCATCGGCCGCAGCATGGGGCGACGAAGCGCACGTAGAACAAAACCGCACGCTGTATAAAGAAAAATTCAAAGCCTTTTTCGACATCGTCAACCCCATCATGCCGCTCACCATGCCGGAAGCGTCGTTCTATTTCTGGGCGCGCACACCGATAGAGGATCAAGAATTCGTACAAAAATTATACGAGCGCAAACACGTTACGCTACTGCCCGGCACCTTCCTCGCGCGCGAAGCGTTCAGCGTCAACCCCGGCAACGGTTTTGTGCGTATCGCGCTAGTACCCGCGCTGAGCGAATGCGTCGAGGCCGCCAACCGTATTAAAGAATTCGTCAGCAAACTTTCTTAACCTTTCATTTCAACTAACAGGATCATCATGGCTAACCAAAAACTCATCGAAGACGCATTTGAAAAGCGCGCCGAATTCAACCCGAAAAATGCCCCGGCCGACGTAAAAAATGCGGTCAACGACGTGCTCGACCAACTCGACGCGGGCACGCTGCGCGTGGCGGAAAAAATCAATGGGGAATGGGTGACGCATCAGTGGATTAAAAAAGCTGTGCTGTTGTCGTTCCGCTTGAAAGACAATGAAATCATGCAAGGCGGTTACTCGCATTATTTCGACAAAGTCGATTCCAAGTTCGCTAACTTCACTGATAAAGATTTCATCGCTGGCGGCTATCGCGTGGTGCCGCCCGCCGCCGTGCGTCGCGGTTCCTTCATCGCCAAGAATGTCGTGCTGATGCCGAGCTACGTCAACATCGGCGCGTATGTCGATGAAGGCGCGATGGTTGATACCTGGGCCACCGTCGGTTCGTGCGCGCAAATCGGCAAGAACGTTCACTTGAGCGGCGGCGTCGGCATCGGCGGCGTGCTCGAACCGGTACAAGCCAACCCGACTATCATTGGCGATAATTGCTTCGTCGGCGCGCGCTCCGAAGTGGTCGAAGGCGTCATCGTCGAAGACAACTGCGTCATCTCCATGGGCGTGTTCATCGGCCAAAGCACCAAGATTTATAACCGCGCCACCGGCGAAGTGACTTATGGCCGCGTGCCCGCCGGTTCCGTCGTCGTCTCCGGCAACTTGCCGTCCGCCGACGGAAAATATTCCTTATATTGCGCCGTCATCGTCAAACAAGTCGATGCCCAAACCCGCTCCAAAACCAGCATCAACGAGCTATTACGCGGCGCATAAATTATTCAATATACTCAATTACTTATGATGATTTATGGAATCAGGAATTGCGACACGGTAAAGAAAGCGCGCGCGTGGCTGGACGAACATAACATCGCATATCAATTTCATGATTACAAAACATCCGGCATAACCGAAAAACATTTACGCACGTGGTTAAAACAAATCGATAGGCAACAACTCGTCAATCGCAGTGGCATGACCTGGCGCAAATTGGCGGATGAGCAAAAAGCAAAAATTGTTGATGATGATACGGCGATAGCATTGATGCTGGCGCAGACTAGCGTGATTAAACGGCCTTTGGTTGAAATTGATGGGAAAGTTAAAGCTTTGGGATTTTCAGTGGAAGAATATAAGCGGTTATTTGTTGCAATAAAAAAAGCCGCTCCGTAAAATTAAACAGCCCACTTAAGATGCTGAAAAACGAAGCACATTGATCGCGGCCGATGTGCCTCCTTCGTCGGCACATCCTGCGTAACGGTTCTGTAGCGTGCGCACTGCGCACGACCGAGCGTGGTTCGTGCGCAATGCGCACGCTACGCCAAGGTGCGAAAGCCCTTCTGGTTCCCGGGTTACGCTAGGCTTCACCCAGGCTACGTGTGTTGTGGTAAATTTCTTTGCATGTGCCTTCTCCTTTTTGCCTACAACACCCATCCCGATTACCGGCTGATACTCGCCGCCAACCGCGACGAATTTCATCGTCGGCCGACTGAAGCAGCGCAGTGGTGGAATGACGCGTCGGATATTTTCGCAGGACGTGATTTGGAGAAATCTGGGACGTGGATGGGCGTGAACCGCAACGGAAAATTCGCAGCGCTAACTAATTTCCGTGATCCTACTCAACGCAAAGCGAATGCTCCTTCGCGCGGTTTATTGGTCAGCGATTATTTGCGTGGCAATCTATCGCCTGCAGATTATCTGGCCCAATTAGCTTTGAGCACAGATCAATACGAAGCATTCAATTTGTTCTTGGGCGATAAACATACACTCTGGTTTTTTTCCAGTCGCGACAAAATTGCGCAGGCGTTAACGCCGGGCGTGCACGGTTTGTCCAACGCGAAGCTTGATGAACCTTGGCCGAAAGTGACGCACGGCAAGCAAGGTCTGACAAAAATCCTCGCCGAAAAGGTGGATGAAAACAAGCTATTTTCCCTGCTCGCCGATCGCACGGTTTACCACGACGATCATTTGCCGCAAACCGGTGTGCCGCTGGAGTGGGAGCGGCGTTTGTCGGCGAGTTTTAGTGTGTCGCCGGAATACGGTACGCGCTGTTCGACTTTATTGTTGATTGGTAAAGATGGTCAGATGGAGTTTGTCGAACGCAGTTTTAAGGCCAGCAGTGAAATCACAGAGACGAAACGAGCTATGTTTCATATCACTTAAAACATGTTGCGCTGCAGGTTGAGCCGCCTGCGACGCAAGGCTAAACTTGAAGATCAAAAACTATGTTGTTGAAAAACATTTTCTTCCCCGGGTTTCGTTACACTCTACCCAGGCTACGGGAAAATAATAGGTAGCCTGGATGCAGCGTAGCGGAATCCGGGATTACAAAAGCATGTTAGTTCCCGGGTTACGCTACGCTTCACCCAGGCTACGTTGGAGGTTACATGAAAAACGCAGTTGAACAACTGGGTATGTATCAGTCTTATCACTACGATGCGCGCAACTGCGCGACGCATTTCGTCGGCATCCCGCTGATTATTTTCGGCGTTATGGCACTGCTCAATCGCGTCGAGATGTTTGGCTCGATACAACTGGGTACTTTGGTCACGATGGCGACCATCATGTATTACTTCCGTCTCGACTGGGCGTTAGCGATGGCGATGACGGCGGTGTTCGCGGTCATGCAATTTTTCGCTCTGAAAGTTGCGACGCTGCCGCAAACAGAGTGGCTCACTTATGCGCTCGGCGCATTTATTCTTGGCTGGATTATTCAGGCTATCGGCCATATATTTGAGAAACGTAAGCCGGCGTTTACCGACAACCTGATGCAATTGCTCATCGGCCCGCTGTTTTTAATGTTCGAGATTTTTTCTGCTTTGAAATTGAAGCCGGAATTGCATCAAGCTGTGATGCAACACGCGCTAAAGCTGCATCTGCCCGCCAAACGCAAAGAGGCCCACGTATGAGCGCGACGACTTACGCAAGCTTCAAAGAGTTTTACCCATTTTATTTGTCTGAACATCAGAATCCGACTTGCCGTCGTTTGCATTTTGTCGGTACGTCGCTGGTCATTGGGATTGTGCTGGCGTCGATTATCAACAACAACTATGCGTGGATTTGGCTCGCGTTGATTGCTGGTTATGGCTTCGCTTGGGTCGGGCATTTTGTGTTTGAGAAAAACCGCCCCGCTACATTCAAACATCCGCTATATAGCTTTGTCGGCGATTGGGTGATGTATAGAGATATGCTGATGGGTAAAATTAAATTTTGATGCCGCCACAGGGCGGCTTTTTTATTTGCTCGTCCGCACGCTGCGCGATTCAAGTAAAATACTGTTTCTCTTGAATATTTGATTTCTCTCTATGACTTCCACCCTCGAACTCGCCAAAGCCCTCATCGCCCGCCGCTCACTCACACCCGACGACGCGGGTTGTCAGGAAATTCTGCAACAACAGCTGGAACGCTTGGGTTTCAAAATAGAGAAAATGCGTTTCGGTTTTACCGACAATATGTGGGCGCGGCGCGGTACTGCAGGCCCGCTGATTTGTTTTGCAGGGCACACCGACGTGGTGCCGACCGGCCCGGTGGAAAAATGGGATAGCGAGCCGTTCATGCCGACGATACGCGACAACAAATTATTCGGCCGTGGTTCGGCGGATATGAAAACTTCGCTCGCGGCTTTCGTCACCGGCATCGAAAAATATCTCGCCGCGCATCCGCACCCGAAAGGCTCGATTGCCTTGCTGATTACTTCGGATGAAGAAGGCACAGCGGTCGATGGCACGATCAAGGTCGTCAAAGTATTGAAGGAACGCAAAGAACTGATCGACTATTGCATCGTCGGCGAACCGACATGTGCCGACGTATTCGGCGACACGATTAAAAACGGCCGGCGCGGTTCGCTCTCCGGCGATCTCACCGTCAAAGGCGTGCAAGGCCATATCGCTTATCCGCACTTGGTCAAAAATCCTATTCACTTTGCCGCACCGGCGATCGCTGAGCTATCGCAAACGGTGTGGGACCACGGTAATGAATATTTCCCCGCCACATCATTTCAAGTTTCCAATATCAACGGCGGCACCGGCGCGACTAATGTGGTGCCGGGCACGGTGCGCATTTTATTCAACTTCCGTTTTTCCACCGCCAGCACGGAGGCGAATTTGAAACAGCGCGTGCAGGATATCCTGGCCAAACATAAACTCGATTACGACATCGTGTGGGATTACTCACCGCCCTACATCACCCCGCGCGGTAAATTGGTCGATTCGATGGCGGCAGCGATCAAGCAAGTGAACGGCGTCGCCGCGCAAGTCTCGACCACCGGCGGCACATCGGATGGACGCTTCATCGCTGACATTTGCCCGCAGGTGTGCGAGTTCGGCCCGCTCAACGCGACCATTCATAAACTCAATGAATGCGTCGGCTTGCACGAGATCGAGCCGCTGTCAGATATTTATTTCCACACCTTACAAAATTTATTGCAAAAATAATGTACAACGAAGCCAAGAAAAATCTGCACACCGTGCGCGATGTCATGCGCTTTGCCGTTAGCCGTTTTAATGAGGCCAAATTATTTTTCGGCCACGGCACGCAGAATGCCTACGACGAAGCGGCGTATCTTATCTTGCATACCTTGCACTTGCCGCATGACACGCTCGACCCGTTCCTCGATGCGCGCTTAGTGTCTATGGAATTGGCAGCCGTGTTGGCGCAAATCGAAGCGCGCGTGACGCGCCGCGTACCCGCTGCCTATCTCACCAACGAAGCGTGGTTGGGCGAACACAAATTTTATGTCGATGAACGTGTCATAGTGCCGCGTTCGTTTATTGCTGAACTGTTGCGTGGGCAATTACAACCTTGGGTAGCAAACCCGGAGGAGATACACACTGCGCTGGATATGTGCACCGGCTCCGGCTGCCTTGCCATCCTCACCGCGCTGGCGTTTCCTAACGCGCAAGTCAATGCGGTAGATCTTTCCGACGATGCGCTGGCCGTCGCGCGGCGCAATGTCGATGATTACCAATTGGAAGAACAAGTGCGTTTGGTGAAGTCGGATTTATTTTCCAATCTCAAAGGCGCGACCTACGACGTGATCATCAGCAACCCGCCCTATGTGAATGCGGAGTCGATGAACAAGTTGCCAGAAGAATATTTACGCGAACCGCAGATGGCTTTAGCCAGTGGTGATGAAGGTTTGGATCACATCCGCGTAATTTTGCGTGAATCACGTAAGTATTTGAATAAATTAGGGTTTTTGATAGTTGAATCAGGGCACAATCGTGATGTGATTGAATCTACGTTTCCTGATTTACCGTTTACTTGGCTGGACGTGAGTGCGGGCGATGAATTTGTGTTTTTATTGCGCGCAGAAGAATTACCGCAATAGTTTTAATTGCCGCGAGCAGCGCTCTCTACTGATTCGCATCAACTTGCTTCATTGATCGCAAGCTTTTCTGGCGACGAAGGTACAAGCTTCCATTGCGGTGACAAAATATGTCCACGTTCACCTGCGCGTTTTAACATCGGCCATGCCAACGCCAGCATGACGATGCAAAAGATCACCAGCACGAAATATTCTATCGGCTCGTAATCGACGCCTGGCTTGGCCATGGCCTCAATCGTGCCCGGATAGCTGAGAACGATCCAATCATAAATGGTGTGCATGGCAATCGTGAACCAAAGATTACGTGTGAGGATATACGCAGCGCCGAACAGCAGACCCATGAACACCAGCGGCACTAAATCGACCAGCAACACATCGGGACGGACATAATGCAATACGCCAAAGACTATCGCCTGTAGCAGCCAGGCCCACCATGTGCCGAGCACTTTTTCCAGCGCATGCAGCAACACGCCGCGAAACATCAGCTCTTCTGTCACGCCGGCCACGATCGCCAACGTCAACGCGCGTAGCGCCGTGTCAATCAGATCGATCGATTCAGGTTGAGAGAAATGCGTATTGAACCAGCCGATGAATTGCAGCAAGACCAGCGGGATGGCGAGCACGGTGCCCAGCAACAAACCTTGGCTGATGGCGC
>JAYVJD010000185.1:0-3863 GCA_043769625.1 Pseudomonadota bacterium
GGTGGGTCGCAGCGGTCGATGTAGCCATGTTGATCCTCAATCGTGTTGTGAGGATGCTATTAAAACATATTAATCAAATCTTGTGACGACACTACCTAATAATCCCTTGTTTGCACCAAAAAATGTCCTGCGCGACAAGACCATATTTTTGTGAAGAACGCTGTGATTCAATGCTTATAGTAGGCATTTCGCTTAGGAGCAGTGTTTCTTTAGAGGCGTCGCCTCTAAGTTCACTTGATAAGGTACGTACTAAATTCGCAAAAGGATTTATTACGCCTGCTTGCCTACGTTCCTGATCACTCAGTTGTCTGCCGCCGGAGTTAATTCGGCCAAATACGTTTACGACATGCGCAGGGTTGTCTGCATCAAATTGCGTGATAGCAAGCTGATAATCTAAGAAATCAGCGCATGATTTTTTATCTAGCTTTGGTAGATCACTCTTTGCAAAAATGCCTTCTTCACATGCTTGTTTTGCTCTTGTAAGTTGATCAATATCAAACACCTTTTGTTCAAATGAAAATTCATTTTCAATAAATCCGAATATTGCATTTAATCTTTGCATCCCATCGATAATTTCTAATTTGTGATCACCCTCACTACTTCGAGCGAGAAGAATTAAAGGTATGGGGTACTGCTTCAGAATACTGTCTACAAGCATCGATTTTTCGTCGAGCGACCAAACGAGTTTTCTCTGATATTGTCGATTGACGATAAGGCTCCCATCTCTATATATTCGATACCCCTCTTGAATTGACATACCTCTTGATGTGATTGCCAAAATTACCTCCTAATTATTTTGAGTTTAGGCTGTTTAGCCAAATTGATTATTATTTATTTGCTCGCAAAGCCTCGGACCAGCCTACAAATTCAAAATCTATTTCACTTCCTTCGCCCAAGTATCCTTCAAAGTCACCGTCCGATTAAAAATCGGCTTGCCCGGTTTAGTATCGATTTTGTCGGCAATAAAATATCCGTGGCGCTCGAACTGGAATTGCTCTTCCGGCTTTACGTTTTTTAACGACGGTTCCAAATAAACATTCACGCTTTGCATGGCGTTGGGGTTGATGTCGTCGAGATAATTTTTGTCGCCTGCGCCGGGGTGGGGGACTTTGAATAGTCGGTCGTATAGCCGCACTTCGGCTTGGTGGGCGTGTTTGGCCGATAGCCAGTGGATATTGCCTTTGACTTTATAGGTGTCTGCGCCCGCTGTGCCGGATTTGGAGTCGGGCAGGTATTCGCAATGGACGGCGGTGATGTTGCCACTCGCGTCTTTGTCTGCGGCTATGCATTTGATGACGTAGCCGTAGCGCAGGCGCACGGTGTTGCCGGGGAATAATCTAAAGTAGCCTTTGCTCGGCGTTTCCATGAAGTCTTCGCGCTCGATCCATAGTGAGTTGCTTAGCGGCACGGCGCGTTTTCCTAACTCAGGTTTTTGCGGATGGTTCGGGGCGAAACATTCTTCTTCCTGCCCGTCGGGATAATTATCGATGATGAGTTTGAGCGGGTCGAGCACGGCGATGCGGCGCGGGGCGTGTTCATTCAGATCATCGCGCATGCAGTCTTCGAGCACGCTGTAATCGATCCAGCTATCGGCCTTGCTCACGCCGATGCGCTCGGCGAAGGTACGGAAGCCCGCCGCCGTGTAGCCGCGCCGACGCGCGCCGACCAGGGTGGGCATGCGCGGGTCGTCCCAACCGCTGACGTATTTTTGATCGACCAGTTGTTTGAGAAAGCGTTTGCTCATCACGACGTAAGTGAGATTGAGGCGCGCGAATTCGATTTGCTGCGGATGCCAGCCGATGACTTCTTTGAGTTGGTCGAGCACCCAATCGTAGAGCGGGCGGTGGTCTTCAAATTCCAGCGTGCAAACCGAGTGGGTGATTTTTTCCAGCGCGTCGGAGACGCAATGGGCGTAATCGTAGAGCGGATAAATGCACCACGCGTTGCCGGTGCGGTGATGCTCGGCGCGACGGATGCGGTAAATCACCGGGTCGCGCAAATTGATGTTGGGCGAGGCCATATCGATTTTTGCGCGCAGCACATGCGCGCCGTCAGGAAACTTGCCCGCGCGCATGTCGCGGAATAGTTGCAGGTTTTCTTCAACGGAACGGTTACGGTAGGGCGAGGTTTTGCCGCCTTCGGTGAGCGTGCCGCGTAACGCGCGGATTTCATCCGGCGTCGAGCTATCGACGTAGGCTTTATTTTTGCTGATTAACACTTCGGCGAACTGATAAATTTTCTCAAAATAATCAGAGGCATAGTGAAGGTTGTCGCCCCAGCTAAAACCCAGCCATTTGACCGTGTCGAGGATGGTATCGACGTATTCCTGTTCTTCTTTTTCCGGGTTGGTGTCGTCGAAGCGCATGTGGCACACGCCGCCGTAATCGCGCGCGAGGCCGAAGTTGAGGCAAATGGATTTGGCGTGGCCGATGTGCAAATAACCATTCGGCTCCGGCGGAAAACGCGTGGCGATGCGGCCGCCCCATTTGTTCGACGCGATGTCGGCATCGATGATGTTACGCACGAAGTTGGTGATGTGGGAGGCGGGTGAGTTTTTGTTGTCGGTGGACATGTTTTCGTTAGCTAAAAAGGGTATGCGCCATTATATAAGGTATGCGCGGGGAAAGTCTTAAATCCCCTTTTTCTAAAAAAAGCAAAATCCCCCTCGGTCCCCCTTTTTCTAAGGGGGAGGTTTTGTTGTTTGTAGATTTGAGGCGTAAATCCTCCTCAGTCCCCCTTTTGCTAAGGGGGAGGTTTTGTTGTTTGTAGATTTGAGGCTTAAATCCCCCTCCATCCACCATTTTCCAAGGGGGAGGTTTTCTTAGGACTGTTTGTTTTTTCAAGAGAATTTGAGTGAGCCGAATTGCCACATTTTGCACACAGAATCATTCATCCAGCACAAAGCGGCTCAGCCATCTACCGCGCTACAAACAACCATGCCTCCCCCTTAGCAAAAGGGGGATTGAGGGGGATTTAACGGGTTGCTCCCCCAGCCAACAGGCGAAAAAAAACTGGCCCGCTTGGGGCCAGTTTTAATTAGGAGACACGTGAGATGGATTGTACCCAGCTACATTTTAGTTCACGCTGACTGCGCTCCATGCCGCTGCAACTGCGTTGTAATTGGCTGAGTTCAAGCCATACAAATCCGTTGCTGCTTTCAACGTCGCTACGCGTGCACCTGCGTAGTTGGTCGATGACGTCATATACACCGTCAACGCGCGGTACATGATGCGTGCGGCTGCGTCGCGACCAATACCTGCAATCGCGGTGTTACCGTTACACACTAATGCGCTTGGCGCGGTGGTGAAGCCGGTTGGGGTGACTGCGCCTTCTGCTAGCAAGTAGAAGAAGTGGTTGGCGACGCCAGACGAATAGTGCACGTCGAGTGAGCCGATGGTGCTGACGTAGCAGTCAGGCGAGCGGGTGTCGATGCTGGGCTTGAACATGTAACGCAGCGCTTTGGTCGGGTAGGTTACGCCGTTGTTGACGGTGTAAATGCGCTCGCCGACCAAGTAGTTACCAGGGCTTGCGGCGGTTTGGCCGGAGTACTCAACCAGTGTGCCGAAAATATCGGAGATGGCTTCGTTCAGCCCGCCGGATTCGCCTGAGTAAACCAACGCCGCAGTGCGGCTGGTCACGCCGTGAGTCATTTCATGGCCTGCGATGTCAGGCGTTACCAAGGGTAAATAAGTGATGCCGTCGCCATCGCCGTAGGTCATGCAGAAGCAGGAGTCGCTCCAGAAGGCGTTCGCGTAGTTGGTGCTGTAGTGGACGCGGTTGTAGGCGCCCTTGCCGTCGTTGGCGATGCCGTTCCGCCCGTGGATCTTCTTGTAGTAGTCCCAGGTGTACATGGTGCCGACCTG
>JAYVJD010000186.1:0-10139 GCA_043769625.1 Pseudomonadota bacterium
GGATGCGCTCCGCCAGCCTATTTATTTCTCAAGCAACCGTAGAGTGCGCTCGCGCACCAAAACTATGTAACGCATCTCAATCAACAAATACAAATACGAAATCTCGTGCAAGCGCACAAACCAGTCCCCTCCCCCTCGTCCTCGAGCGATTTAGTCGAGGGTTCAAGGGGAGGGTTAGGGTGGAGATGGGTTTACTCCGGTGGTGTTTCGAAGATGCACCCCCATCCCAACCTTCCCCCGTCGAGGGGGAAGGAGCCTTTAGTCCCCTCCCCTTCAAGTGGAAAAAATATATTCGCGATGCGAAAATACTTCACATTAATTTCGCAGAAAGCGTAGGGTGCGCTCGCGCACCAAAACATTGCTTCGAAGCACATATGTTCGATTACAAAATAATTTATCAAACAAGCACTAAACTAAATCCCCTCACCCTTGCCCTCGAGCGAATTAGTCGAGGGTTCAAGGGGAGGGTTAGGGTGGGGATGGGTCACGACCCACAAAAAAATGCCTGACCACCTCCTCTTCCTCACCGGCAAACTGGCAGAAAAAAATCTGCACAAAATCCTAGCATCCATGGGCGAGCTGCCCTTCACCTACACCGTGCATCAAATCGGCGTCAGCGTCGCGGCCTTAATGACAGCAGAAATGATCGCGCGTCGGCTAACCGACAGCATGGGCGCAACCAAAATCATCGTCCCCGGCCGCTGCCGAGGTGATCTCACTATTTTGCAAAACAAATTCAACATCCCGGTCGAGCGCGGGCCGGACGAGCTGAAAGACCTGCCGCAATATTTCGGCCGCAAAGCCATCGCGTTGGATATGTCCAAATACGACGTGCTGATCTTCGCCGAGATCGTCGAAGCGCCGCAAATCACGGTCGAACAAATTCTCGCCCGCGCGCGTGGCTACCAAAACGACGGCGCGGATGTCATCGACCTTGGCTGTCTGCCTAGCACACCCTTCCCTCACCTCGCCGACGCGGTCCAAGCCTTAAAAGCCGAAGGTTTCAAAGTCAGCGTCGATTCAATGGAAACCGACGATTTAATTTGCGGCGGCAAAGCCGGTGCAGACTATTTACTCAGCTTGAATGAACATACCGTCTGGGTTGCCGACGAAGTTGCCTCGACGCCCGTGCTCATCCCCGCGCAGCCCGGCGACATGGCCTCGCTCGAACGGGCGATGGAAAAGATGCAAAGCAAAGGCCGCGCGTTTTTTGCCGATGCGATACTCGACCCGATCCATTTCGGCCTCACCGATTCCATCGTGCGCTACAGCGCGCTACGCAAAAAATTCCCCGACGTGCAGATCATGATGGGCATCGGCAACCTGACCGAGCTCACCGACGCCGATACCGCCGGCATCAACGCCATCTTGATGGGCATTATTTCCGAATTGCACATCAACGCCGTGCTCGCCACGCAGGTGAGCGGCCACGCCGCGCGCGCCGTGCGCGAAGCCGACATCGCCCGTCGCATCATGTTCGCCACGCGCGAAATCAATAGTTTGCCCAAAGGCGTATCCGATCAACTGTTATCACTGCACGAACGCAAACCCTTCCCCGACACGCCGGCAGAAATCAGCGAACTCGCCAGCCTGGTCAAAGACCCCAGCTTCCGCATCCAGATCGCCCACGACGGCATTCACATTTACAACCGCGACGGCCATTACATCGCGCAAGATGCGCTGGCTTTATTCGAACATCTCAAAGTCGAAGCCGACGGCAGCCACGCCTTTTACCTCGGCGCAGAATTAGCCCGCGCGCAAATCGCCTGGCAACTAGGCAAGCGTTACGTGCAAGACGAACAACTCGAATGGGGTGCAGCCGTCGAGAAAAAAGCGCAAGATATGAACGAATATCAGGAAGCGGGGACCACGCTCGCGCATAAACTTAGGGGCATCACGTAAAATTTTTATTGGGGCACGTAAACTTGAAGTCATTGCTGGCCTTGCACCCTCACCCTCAATCTCTCTCCCAATGGGAGAGGGAAGCGCTCCCTTCTCCCACCGGGAGAAGGGCCGGGGATGAGGGTGTATGGATGCGGCAATTATGGAATACTCAACCAACCCGTCGTTCCCGCGCAGGCGAGAATCTAGTAAATTAAACAGGCCTTCCACACAAACCAAAAGGGGTGAACATAAAATGCCAAGCACCATGATCTACGAAACCGTCGTCACCACCCAAAATGCACAAGGCCAAGTCCACATCGCGCCGATGGGCGTGCGCGAAGAAAACGGCCTAGTCATCCTCGCGCCGTTCAAACCCTCCACCACGCTGGAAAATATCCTCGCCACGCGGAGCGCAGTAATCAACCTCACCGACGACGTGCGCGTCATCGCCGGTTGTCTCACCGGCCGCCGCGATTGGCCGACCGTCCCCGCCGACCAAGTAAAAAGCCAACGCCTGCGTGATTCACTCGTCCACCGCGAACTCACGCTGGAGCAAGTCATCGATAACGGCCAACGTCCGAGCCTGCTGTGTAAATGCGTTAAAGAAGTCACTCACGCATCATTCAAAGGACTCAACCGTGCACAAGCCGCCGTAGTCGAAGGCGCCATCCTCGCCAGCCGCCTGCACATGTTGCCGTGGGAGAAAATCGAATCGGAAATGAAATTCCACACCATCGCTATCGAAAAAACCGCCGGCCCCAAAGAACGCGAAGCCTGGACCTGGCTACTCGAAAAAATCGCCGCACACAAAGTCAAACTCCAAACAGAAAAAACCGCATGACCGCTTTACAAAAAAACCAGGCGCAACCAAGCGAGCCGCATAGAACCAAGCTACTCGCCAGCGTCATGAACCTGGAAGAAGCAAAAATCGCCCTCGATGGCGGCGCAGACATCATCGACCTGAAAAATCCTCTGGCAGGCGCACTCGGCGCACTCCCGCTCGACGACATTCGCGCCATCGTAAAAATGATCAACCAACAAAGACCCGTCAGCGCCACCATCGGCGACTTGCCGATGGAACCGAATATTATTTGCCCAGCAGTCGAAGCCACCGCGAAAACCGGCGTCGATTACATCAAAATAGGATTTTTCAAATCAGAACATTTACGCGCTTGCATCACTGCCCTATCGCCACTCGCACAACAACATAAACTTATCGCCGTATTATTCGCCGATCAGCAACCGGATTTTTCTTTGCTGGATGATTTAGCTAAAGCAGGGTTTCATGGCGTGATGCTGGATACCGCGGACAAGAAAAATGGCGGTTTACGAGATCATTTACAAGCCATTGATTTAATTGAATTTATTATACCATCTCGCAAATACAATTTACTTTGTGGGCTTGCGGGCTCTCTGCGTAATGAAAATATAACGGAATTGATGGCGCTACAGCCAGACTATCTTGGATTTCGCGGGGCATTGTGTAAGGACAATCAACGAGGACAAAAAATATATGCTGAAAAGATATGTATTTTGCAGAGACTTATTAACAAAAATGAACAAATAAATATTCGCTTTTTTCTTGACGAACCAAAAATTACAGACTTAGTAGATTGATCGATTCTTAACATAAAGTTTGCACACTAGGGGAATATATGGTCGCACCACAAGATCCGCGCTCGCTCGCTAAACGGCTACGTCGTCTTGAGTTACTGTTCTTTTCATTGTTAGCCTCGCAAGACGGTGAAGAATACGACGAAAATATGTGGTTTGATCTCATGCACTTGCTACGTCGCGGTAACGATCGTGATTTCTTTGAAGATCCTGAGTTTCAATTTTTTCTTGAAAGAATGTTTAAGCGTAGGTCCCGCGAGGAGCCTAGGTCGCTACAACGGGAAATTGTACAATTGCGCAGCGAATTCAGTACGATGAAAACCACGGCCAGCACTGAGCAAATCGAGACTCAATTTCTGCAGATTAAACAACTCCAAACCGAAATAAACGCCTTAAAATCTAAGGCCGATATGGTGCAAGTGGAAACCCATTCCCTACTAGCAATTCAAGCCTTAGGGCTTCCAACTAATCGAGTTCGTTCTACTCGGTATATTCCAGTAAGGGCATATATTGATGACACACCAGAAGGGGCAATTAACGCCATATCAGAAGCGATCAGTGATGTGCTCAAAGCATTTGGTTTCACTGTTGCCGACGAGTTCCCAGAAATCAAAGGATCATGGTTCAAGAAGTGGTTCGCCAAAAGTAAGGATGTGTTATCACAGCCCGAGGTCATGGAACGGCTGGAGAAGATTGAACGTGCGGTCGTACTTAAGGCTATTGATAGACCTCAAGCCGACGTTGACGAAAAGCAGGCAAGCGCAATTGCAAAATTGATCAATAGCCTCGACAAAGTGCCTAATGCTGCTGTTCAAGCTGGTTCAGTACTTGTAGTCAAGCTGACTATTAATAATAGCCCTGTAATACAGGCTCGTACTCTATCGCAAGAAGAAATGATTGAACTCGAAAATAACCAGTTGCTTCTCCAGAATCCTGCCGAAGTATTAGGAAAATTGTCTGCCGCTTGTACTAATACCAAAAAACTTTCCAAAAAGAAGTCTATAGACGAACCCGTTGACTAGCCCTTGGCTCAAAATAAAAGCGCAAAGTTCGAGTTAAACTATTCCGTATTCAAGTTAGCTAATTATTCAAAAGGTAAAAGATGGAAACACTATTCCGTATCTTCTCATCCATGCTACTGGTTCTATTTAGCTTTTCCGCCAACGCTGCAAACGAGCCCAAACTCGACATGGAAGAATTCATGGTACCTGCGGTGGATGCGGGCATTCAGCTTTATGTGCGCAATAAGCATGCGCAGGATGTGAAGCAATTTCCTGCTGATAAGATTTTGCTTTATGTGCATGGCTCGACGTATCCGGCTGAGACGGCGTTTGATTTGCAGTTGAACGGGTTGTCGTGGATGGATTACATGGCGCAGCGTGGTTACGATGTGTATTTGGTGGATTTGCGTGGCTATGGCAAATCGACGCGTCCACCGGAGATGGATAAGCCTGCTGCGGAGAGTGAGCCGATTGTGCGCACCGAGACGGCGGTGAAAGATGTCGGCGCGGCGGTGGATTTTATTTTGAAGCGGCGCGGTGTGGCGAAAATCAATTTGCTCGGTTGGTCGTGGGGCACGAGCATTATGGGTTGGTACACGGCGCAGAATAATGACAAGGTGAATAAGCTGGTGCTGTACGCGCCGCAATGGATACGCAACACGCCTGCGCTCACTGATTCGGGTGCCAAGCTCGGCGCGTATCGCAGTGTGTCGCGCGATGCGGCGAAGGGGCGCTGGTTGACCGGTGTGCCGGAAGATAAGAAAGCGGATTTGATTCCTGCCGGTTGGTTTGAGGCGTGGGCGGATGCGACGTTTGCTTCAGACCCAGTCGGCGCGAAGCAAACGCCGCCGGTGTTACGCGCCCCGAATGGCACGGTGCAGGATACGCGCGAATTTTGGGGTGCGGGCAAGCCGCTGTATGACCCGGCTGGCATTCGCGTGCCGACCTTTTTGGCGCATGCGGAATGGGATGCGGATTTGCCGAGCTATATGTTGCACGCTTATTTCGCCAAGCTGACCAATGCGCCGTATAAACGCTATGTGGAAATTGGTGAAGGCACGCATACGATTATTATGGAGAAAAATCGGATGCAGTTGTTTGAAGCTGTGCAGCAGTTTTTGGATGAGAGGTTTGTGGCGAAGCAGTAGGGCTTTAACCCATCCCCATCCTAACCTTCCCCTTGAACGGGAAGGGACATGAGGTGGAAAAGCGCCTCTATTTTTTTGTTCGACTCCTCCCTAACCCTCCCCTGCCAGGGTAGGGAACTTATTCTGAATAAGGTCATTTTTTTGCAACCCATCCCCCCTTGCAGGGCGCGCGTTTCGATGCAGCGAAACACCGTTCGACAGGCGGACAGCATGCTGTCCGAATTCCCTGTCTCACCCCTAGCCCTTCCCTTGAACCCTCGGCCAAATCACCCAAGGACAAGGGGGAGGGAATTTAAGGTGGAAGAGCTATTTTTTTTGGCGTAGATCTTGTAGGCTGGGCTGGTAAGCCCAGCTTTTTTATTGCGTAAATTTTGCTGAGCTGCTCGACTCTTTTATTGCGTAAATTTTGTCTTGCAGTTTTCTCACACATTGCGGGGCTTGCCAGCCCAGCCTACGTTGTGATTTCTAACGCGTTATCCAATCCATTTAGCCGATAAGTTACATTGCGCTCTGCAAATTCTGTCCTACAATTTAGCTAGGGCTTGCTAATTCTGCCGGGCATGAAGACACAACTAGTTTCCTCTGCCTGATGGGTTGCTGCCAGCCTGATTGGGTTCTATTTCGGATCGACAACGAATTTGCGAAAGGCTTAATGATGAGTTTTGAGCTATTTATCAAAATCGGTGACATTTTAGGTGAGTCGGTCGATAGCCGACATAAAGACGAAATTGATGTTCTGGCGTGGGCATGGGGAGTCTCGTTGGCAGGCTCTTTGTCTAGCGGTGGCGGCGGCGCTGGTGTTGGCAAGGCAGCTTTTTCTGATCTTAGTTTTACCCATCATATCGACAAAGCCTCGCCCAACTTGTTCAGACTCTGTGCAACCGGCCGACACACGAAAGAGGCGAAATTGACTGTGCGTAAAGCGATTACGCTGAGACCGCCGTCACCACTCACTAACCCAATCGATGCTCCAGCAGCCGCTGAAGATTTTCTGATCATCAGCATGAGCGAGGTGATCGTCACGCAAGTAAGCCCTGCGGGGAATACAGCGAGTGGCAGTATGCTGGAGAGCGTATCGTTGCAATTTGGGCGGGTGGATATGGAATATAAACCGCAATTGCGCGGCGGCGTACTCGATGCCGGCGTTCACTTTAGCTATGACATCAAAACCAATCAGATAGTCTGATGCATGAAAGGCGCAATCAAATCCGCCCAGGCCAAGCTTTATTTAGCCGATGCTTGGGCCTTCGCCGAATCTTGCTTCCGGCGCGAGGACTCATGATGGAAACAACGACACTCACGATCGACGGCACGATTAAACTCTCGCAATTCTGGCCTAAAGGTAGCTCGGACGCGGATACGACCAAACTCGTGCTCTCGGTGAATCAGGAGAGTTTTCGTGTACGCGAGCCGGGCGATCGTTCGTCGCGCGTCACGCATGCGTACGAGGACGCGGTTATCAGGACCATCAACGGCGATAAGCCGTTGATCAAAAATAATACCATCACAGCACGCCTTCAGCGCATCGACTCGCCTGAGCTGCATGCTCGGCCAAAGTTTATCGCGCCGGATAAAAAAACCGGCGAATTCGGCTCGCTAGTCGGCACCGGGTTTTCGAAAGATTATCGTCAACGCCAGGGTGAGACTGCAGTGGTGAAGCTGGCGAAATTTTTTGAATCGCGCGGTGGCGCTGAAGTGCCCTGCGCATTTTCTGTCCAGCTCGATCCGAAGGAAGGGCCGGGCGCGGCGATTGACGCTTACGGACGTTTCGTCGGCGATATTATGTTGAGCTCGACGAATTTGAACTTGTGGATGTTAGAGCAGGGTCTGGCGGTCGTAGCGCTTTATAATTCGATGCATGATTTTGAAATTACTGAATCGCTCGCCGCTTGGCAAAAGGGACAACGCCTGACCAGCGGCATCGCGCGTTTTTATCGCAATACGTTTGGCCGATTTGAAGCGCTGGAATTTCGCCCTGCAGGATCGCGTGAAAAAAATGAAGCGAGCGGACGCTTCATTCATCCAAAATTTTTTCGTCGTCAATGCACTTGGTGGGCTTATCACCAAGCCAAAAAATATGCCGGTAGCTTCCCTGATTTTCTGCAGCGGCAAAAGGAAAAATGTTTTCACATCGACGAGTTTTTGCTGAAGCGGAATGCTGCGCCGAAATACGCGCTCTACGATAGAGACGCCGATGGCAATGGTTTGGGCTGGCCGCCGGAAACATTTATTTTTATCGAGGCGCCTGCGGTGGTCGAACGAGTGACGAAGACCGGGCGGACAAAAGTGATGAATTGGTAAGTAATTGATTAAATTAACATAATTAAATGCGCCATTTCTGCTACTTCCGTGCCTTTTATTCAGGCTATAGGCCTTTAGATTTTCTCCTGTTTGCCTTATAGTTTTATTCAAGGAGAGCCCTTATGAAACTAAGCCAAGCGCAACTCGAACAATTTGAACGCGAAGGTTATCTTTTTTTTCCCGGTTTATTCAGCGCGGAAGAAATCAAGACGCTGACCGACGCCGTGCCCGAACTGTATGGCCGCCGCGAAGATTACAATGTGCGCGAAAAAGGCAAAGAGTCGGTGCGCACTAATTTCGCCGCGCACATGTATAGCGAGCCGTTCGCGCGCTTGGCACGCCACCCGCGTATGGTCAAGCCGGTGGAGGAATTGCTCGATGAAAAACTCTATATGCATCAATTCAAAATCAACGGCAAGATGGCGTTTGAAGGCGATGTGTGGCAATGGCATCAGGATTACGGCACTTGGATGAACGACGACATGATGCCGACCGAGCGCGCGATGAACGTGGCGATTTTTCTTGATGACGTGTACGACTTCAACGGCCCGTTGATGTTCATACCCGGCAGCCACAAGAAAGGTGTGATCGAAGCGCAGCATGATCTCACTACGACGAGTTATCCGTTGTGGACGGTGAACAATGATTTGATTCGCCAGTTGGTCGAGCGCGCCGGTGGCAAGCAAGGCGGCATTGTCAGCCCGAAAGGTCCGGCAGGTTCGATGATTTTATTTCACAGTTGTTTGGTGCACGCATCTGGCGCGAACCTCAGCCCGTTCAATCGCGTCGCGGTGTACTTAAGTTTGTGTGCCGTGAGTAATCATATTCGTCGCTACAAACGGCCGGAATATATCGCGCACCGCGATTTCACGCCGATAGAATGTTTGCCGGATGATTGCCTGATTAAAAACTATCCGGTGGATTTGCCGTGGAAGCACGGTGTACCGGCAAGCGCGCTACAAACTTCGCTGGAGCCGATTGAGAAGCAGGATAAGGCGGCTTAAGATTTCCTCACTTTTCAAGGGCGAGGCTAGGAGGGGGATGGGTGTTACGTGAGATTGATCCCATCCCCACCCTAACTCTCCCTTGAATGGGAGGGAACTGATTCGTAGAGTGCGCTCGCGCACCAGAACGGTAACCAACATTTCTACTCGAGAGTAATCCCTGCATAATCTTATGCGTTCTGTCATTTCTTTACTACTGGTTGTCGCTGCGCTTTTGTTGCAGGGCTGCGGCACGCCTTACGCCACCATGAAAAATAAATTCAACGAAGACGTGATGCTGCTCGGCCACGACCCGGTTTCGTATTTTACTGAGAAGCAATCAAAACGCGGCGATCCCGCGATCAAAACCACGCTGCCCAATCGAACGTATTATTTCACCAGCGAAGAAAACAAAAATCGTTTTGTCGCCAAGCCAGAAAGTTATGAGCCGCAGTTCGGCGGATTTTGTTCCAGCGGCGCAGCCTATGCGATCAAGCTCGGCTCCGACCCGACCGAATGGGAAATCGTCAACGGTAAACTCTACATTTTCGGCGACGTCCTCGGCCACCAAGCATGGAAGCTCGACCGCGATAATAATATTCGCCACGGCGAGGAAACCTGGCCGGATGCGCGCGATGTCGGTTGGCGGTGGCAAACACTCAAGCGCGTCATCTTCAAAGTACCGTGGTACAAAACCGGCGCGGATATCCGACGTGAATTCGCCGCAAAATATCCGGGACGCGAATGGCCGCAATATGACGTGGGTAGCAAGTGGCAAAATTATTTTTCTAAATCACCGGGCTGGCGCGCGCGCGAAGGTCACGGCCCGCAACCCATTGTTGGCTTGGTCGGCGAGGACGCTTGCCCGCCTGCATGTCCGGGAACGGTTTCGCAGGCCTACTCGGCAAAGTAATCAGAAATTTATATAACTTATTGATTTAATTAAAATATTATTCTATCGCCTCGTTCGCTTGCTTGGCTCTGACCAAGAGATAGTATTACGTATCTTATAACTTGGATCACTGCCATGCTCAAACTCACCCAAATCGGCAATTCGGTCGGCCTGATTTTGCCGAAGGAAGTGCTCTCACGCTTAAAGCTTGAAAAAGGCGAAAGCGTTTATGTGATCGATACACCAGAAGGCGTACGCATTACCCCACATAACCCTGACTTTGAAACGCAAATAGAAGCAGCGCGCAAGGTAATGA
>JAYVJD010000187.1:0-10122 GCA_043769625.1 Pseudomonadota bacterium
TGTGCCTCTGTGCCTCTGTGGTGAAAGATTTGAAGATAACACTATGACCACTTTTCTTTTCTACGCTTTCGCTGCCATTCTGCTGTTCGCCAGCGTGCGCGTCATCACTGCGCGTAACCCGGTGCATGCTGCGCTATTTTTAGTCTTGGCATTTTTTACCGCCGCTGCGTTGTGGTTACTACTACAAGCTGAATTCCTCGCCATCGTGCTGGTGCTGGTGTACGTCGGCGCGGTGATGGTGTTGTTCCTGTTCGTGGTGATGATGCTCGATATCGATATCGAGGAATTGCGTAAGGGCTTTTTGAATTATCTGCCGCTTGGCGTCGTGGTTGGCGGGCTGATGGTATTTGAAATGGGTTCGGTACTATGGAGTAAAGGCCTGATTGAAAAAGCCGCGCCAATCGCGCGCGCCGCCGACTATAGCAATACCAAAGAATTAGGCCGGCTGATTTATACCGACTATGTCTACCCGTTTGAGTTGGCGTCGGTGATCTTGTTGGTGGCGATCGTCGCGGCGATTGCGCTGACCATGCGCAAACGCAAAAATACTAAGTCGCAGGATCCATCGGAACAAGTCAGAGTAAAACGCAATGACCGTGTACGCATGGTGAATATGGCAACCGAAGCACGACCGGTTTCCAAGGCGCCGGTTGAACCCGCAACAGAAACTAAATCGCAGTAAAAGGGAGCGTCAATGATCACTCTGTCCCATTATCTGGTGCTAAGCGCGATATTGTTCGCCATCAGCATCGTCGGGATTTTTCTGAATCGCAAAAACATGATCGTGTTGCTGATGGCAATCGAGCTGATGCTGCTCGCCGTCAACATGAACTTCATCGCCTTCTCGCAATACATGGGCGACACGGCGGGACAAATTTTTGTGTTCTTTATTTTGACCGTGGCAGCAGCCGAGTCGGCCATCGGATTGGCGATATTAGTGGTGCTGTTCCGAAATTTGAAAACCATCAACGTGGACGATTTAGATAGCTTGCGCGGCTAGTAAATAATTCAATTAAAACAAATACTTACAAATATGACTTCAATGCAGCAACTTTATTTATTAGTCCCTCTTGCGCCGCTGGTCGGCGCGCTACTTGCGGGCTTGTTAGGCTGGAAATTCGGCCGTGCATTTGCGCATTGGGTCACCATCATCGGCGTCACGATTGCGTTTGTCGCGTCCTACTTTATTTTTCGCGATGTGTTGGCCGGCAATACTTTTAACGGCAACTTGTATCAATGGACCGCGCTCGGCGACAACATGGCGCCGTGGAGCATCGGCTTCCTGATCGACAAACTCACCGTCACCATGATGTTAGTGGTGACATCGGTTTCGCTCATGGTGCATATTTACACCATTGGTTACATGGCTGAAGACCCCGGTTACCAGCGCTTTTTCTCCTATATATCCCTGTTCACCTTCTCCATGTTGATGCTGGTGATGTCGAACAACTTTTTGCAATTATTTTTTGGTTGGGAAGCCGTCGGCCTGGTTTCCTACTTGCTCATTGGTTTCTGGTTCACCCGACCCACGGCCATCTACGCCAACCTCAAAGCATTTCTGGTCAATCGTGTCGGTGACTTTGGTTTCCTGCTCGGCATCGGTTTGATTTTTTACGCTTTCGGTACGCTGGATTATCAAACGGTATTCTCGCGCGCGTCGCAATACATCGGCGAGCTCGCGCCGATACCTGGCGTGCAGTGGAATCTGATCACCGCGATTTGTATCGGCCTGTTTATCGGCGCGATGGGCAAGTCGGCGCAATTCCCCTTGCACGTTTGGTTGCCTGATTCGATGGAAGGCCCAACGCCGATCTCCGCGCTGATTCACGCCGCAACGATGGTGACCGCCGGTATTTTTATGGTGGCGCGTTGCTCGCCTTTGTTCGAGTTATCAGAAACAGCGCTGTCGTTTGTGCTGATCATCGGTTCGATTACAGCCCTGTTCATGGGCTTTCTCGGCATTGTGCAAAACGACATCAAGCGCGTTGTCGCCTATTCCACGCTATCGCAACTCGGCTACATGACCGTCGCGCTCGGCGTGTCGGCCTATTCCGCCGCGATTTTCCATTTGATGACGCACGCGTTTTTTAAGGCGCTGCTATTCCTCGCCGCTGGTTCGGTCATCATGGGCATGCACCATGAACAAGACATGCGCAACATGGGCGGCTTGTGGAAGTATATGAAAATTACCTGGATCACTTCCTTGCTCGGTTCATTGGCATTGATAGGCTTCCCTGGATTTTCTGGGTTCTTTTCCAAAGACAGTATTATTGAAGCAGTACACTTCTCGCATATTCCCGGCGCTGGCTTCGCGTACTTCGCCGTCATGGCGGGAGTGTTTGTCACCGCGTTTTATTCCTTTCGCATGTATTTCATGGTGTTCCACGGCACGCCGCGTTTTGATACGCATGCTGCGCACAATGCACACGACGACCATGCACACGATGATCACGGTCATCACGGTGGCGTGCCGCACGAATCACCTTGGGTCGTTTGGTTACCGCTAGTATTGCTGGCGATTCCGTCGGTGTTGATTGGTTGGCTGACGATAGAGCCGATGCTGTTTGGCGGATTCTTTAATAATGTGATTGCGGTCGCGCCGAAGCATGACGTGATGCCGGAGATGGCTAAGCTATTCAGCGAGCATCATGGCAGCAGCGGCATGGCGATGCAGGGTGTGATTCACTTACCGTTTGAGTTGGCGGCGCTCGGTGTATTTTGCGCTTGGCTGTTTTATTTGAAAAAACCTGCTATCCCGGCATGGTTCAAAAAAACGTACAGCCCGCTCTACGTGCTGCTGGATAACAAATATTACTTCGACAAATTCAACGATTGGTTTTTCGCCAACGGTGCGCGCAAGCTCGGCAGTGCCCTATGGCGTTTCGGCGATGTCACGCTTATCGACGGCTTGATGGTGAATGGCAGCGCCAAACTCGTCGGCTGGTTTTCTACCATCGCGCGTCGCGCGCAAACCGGATTTATTTATCACTATGCGTTTGTCATGATCATCGGCGTCGCCGCCTTCCTCTGGTTGAAACGCGCTTAAATTAATTAAAGAAAAATTATGTTTGGTTTTCCCTTATTAAGTTTGTCGATCTGGTTGCCGATTCTGTTTGGCCTGTTAGTGCTCGCCACCGGATCGGATCGCAACGCGGCGCTGGCGCGCAAGATTGCGTTGGTCGGCGCGCTGATTGGTTTTGTAGTCACCATCCCGCTTTACACCGGCTTCAACCCGGCGACGAGCGAGATGCAATTTGCTGAAATGGCGCCGTGGATCGCGCGCTTTAATATCAACTACCACCTCGGCATCGACGGCATCTCGCTGTGGTTCATTTTGCTGAATAGCTTCACGACTTTGTTGGTGGTGATCGCCGCATGGGAAGTCATCACGGAAAAAGTCGCGCAATATCTCGCCGCATTTCTCATCATGTCCGGCCTCATTAACGGCACCTTCGCGGCGTTGGATGCGATGTTGTTTTATGTGTTCTTCGAAGCCATGCTGATTCCGATGTTCCTCATCATCGGTGTGTGGGGCGGGCCGAATCGTGTGTACGCGGCAGTGAAATTTTTTCTTTACACCTTACTCGGCTCGCTGCTGATGTTAGCCGCGTTCATCTACTTATATTTCCAAGCCGGCGAAACATTCGAGATTCTCGTCTTCCACAAATTGCCGTTGACCTTATCTATCCAAGTATTTGTTTTTATTGCATTTTTTATGTCTTTCGCAGTGAAGGTGCCGATGTGGCCGGTGCACACATGGCTGCCTGATGCGCACGTCGAAGCGCCCACTGGCGGCTCGGTTGTGTTGGCCGCGATCACGCTGAAAATCGGTGGATACGGCTTCATGCGATTCAATATGCCGATCGCGCCGGACGCCAGCCACACGCTTGCGCCGTTTGTGATTGCCATTTCTCTCATCGCGATTGTGTATATCGGTCTGGTTGCCCTGGTGCAAAAGGACATGAAAAAACTCGTGGCGTATTCCTCGATTTCGCACATGGGTTTTGTCACACTCGGATTATTTTTATTCAGCTCGCTCGGCATGGAAGGCGCGCTGGTGCAAATGATTTCGCACGGATTTATTTCCGCCGCCATGTTCCTTTGTATCGGCGTGTTATACGACCGCGTGCATTCGCGCGAGATTTCTGCTTACGGCGGCGTCGCCAACACCATGCCTATCTTTGCCGCGTTCATGGTGTTGTTCGCCATGGCCAATGCGGGCTTGCCCGGCACCAGCGGTTTCATCGGCGAATTCATGGTCATCCTCGCCGCAGTGAAAGTGAATTTCTGGTTCGCCATGCTCGCTGCGACGACGCTAATTTTTGGCGCGGCTTACACTTTATGGATGGTCAAGCGCGTGATCTTCGGCGCAGTCGCTAATCAACACGTTGCCGAATTGAAAGACGTCAGCAAACGCGAATTTGTGTTCCTCGCGCTGCTGGCCGTCGCCGTGCTGACCATGGGTATTTACCCCAAGCCCTACACAGATATTATGCACAAATCGGTCAATGACCTGTCGCGCCATGTGGCGAAAAGCAAGTTGCCGAGATAAAGAAACCGCACATGATCAATTTCACCGCACCTAATTTAATGCCCGCACTGCCAGAAATATTCCTTCTGGCGATGGTGTCGCTTGTCCTGCTTACCGATCTATTTATCAGCGAAAAAAATCGCGCTTATATCTACACGCTGAGCCAAGCCGCGATTGCCGGTTGCGCGATACTGACCATCTATACTTTCGCCCGTCAGCCGGTGTTCACTTTCAACGGCATGTTCGTCGATGACGCGATGTCCGACATTTTGAAAATCATGCTCTACATCACCGTCAGCATCGTACTGGTGTACTCGCGCGACTACGTCGCGCAGCGTGGTCTGTTCCGGGGTGAATTTTTTGCGCTGATTTTATTTGCCTTGCTCGGCATGATGGTCATGGTGTCCGCCAGCCATTTCCTGACTTTATATCTCGGCCTCGAATTGCTCGCGCTGAGTTTGTATGCCTTGGTCGCGTTGCAACGCGACTCTGCCAAAGCAACCGAAGCGGCGATGAAATATTTTATTCTCGGCGCGCTCGCGTCCGGCTTGCTACTTTATGGCATGTCGATGTTATACGGCGCAACCGGCTCACTCGAACTGGTAAAAATCTCTGCCGCCATCAATGGCGGCACGGCCCACAAAGGCTTATTGGTTTTCGGCTTGGTGTTTGTCGTCGCTGGTCTCGCGTTCAAGCTCGGCGCGGTGCCGTTCCATATGTGGGTCCCCGACGTGTATCACGGCGCGCCAACGGCCGTGACGCTCTTCATCGGCACTGCGCCGAAACTCGCTGCGTTCGGTTTCGTCATGCGT
The DNA here is from genome assembly GCA_043769625.1 of Pseudomonadota bacterium. GTDB lineage: Bacteria > Pseudomonadota > Gammaproteobacteria > Burkholderiales > JBEEJL01 > JBEEJL01. Next base: position 5,344 of record JAYVJD010000187.1, read on the forward strand.
CTGCTGGTTTCCGGCTTGCAAGGTTTGGTCGCCGATTGGCAGGGCATGTTGCTGATCCTCGCCTTGCTGTCGATGGCAATCGGTAACATCACCGCCATCGCGCAAACTAATATCAAACGCATGCTGGCGTATTCCACAATTTCGCATATGGGCTTCATGTTGCTCGGCATATTGGCGGGCAGTCAAAACGGCTATAGCTCCGCCATGTTTTATGTCGTCGCCTATGTATTGATGTCCCTCGGCGCATTTGGCATGGTGATTTTATTGTCGCGCGCTGGTTTTGATGCTGATGATCTGGATGACTTCCGTGGCCTCAACAAACGCTCGCCCTGGTTCGCAGCCGTCATGTTGTTCATCATGTTCTCCATGGCGGGCATTCCGTTCTTCATCGGCTTCTGGGCCAAGGTTTCGGTGCTGCAAGCCGCCTGGCAGGCCGGCTTCACCAAGCTGGTCGTCGCCGCCGTCATGTTGTCGCTCATTGGTGCGTATTATTATTTGCGCGTGGTGAAGCACATGTATATGGACGAGCCGATCGACAAAGCGCCATTGCAACCGCAAGCCGACATGCAACTCGTTATGAGCCTCAACGGTCTTGCCATCGTACTGCTCGGCGTACTCCCCGGCCCGCTGATGACGATGTGTCAAACCGCTATTCAACAATCGCTCAGGTTTTAGGCGCGTCTGCCTGACACTACACCGTGAATCAAAATGCGCTGGTTGTCCTGATGATTGCCTTGGTTGCCGCCAACGTGCCGTTTTTTACTGAACGCTTGTTTATATTCATCAAATTAAAAACGGAGATCAAGCCGCTGATTCTGCGTTTAGTCGAATTAATCGTCATGTATTTTTTCGTCGGCGCTGTCGCCTACTTGCTCGAAAGCAAACTCGGCGCGCCGCACAAACAACACTGGGAATTTTATGCCGTCACCGGTAGTTTGTTCTTAGTCTTCGCCTACCCCGGCTTTGTTTATCGCTACTTGTGGAACAGCAAAAACAAATAACCAGAGTACGACCGGTGGAACCCAAGGCAATGATTGAGATATAACCATGCGCAACGCAGACAACAAAAAATACTTCTCCGACGAAAATCTCGTCGAACACTCAGTCAGCTCCGAGACTAAATTTCTCGGCCGACTCCTGCACGTAAAAGAAGACAAGGTTCGCCTTCCCGACGGCAACGAAGCCCAGCGCGAATATGTCGTGCACCCCGGCGCGGTCGCTATTATCGCGGTCACTGATGACGGGAACATCATCATGGAGCGCCAATATCGCTACCCACTGCATCAAGATTTTATTGAAATCCCCGCCGGCAAAATTGACCCGGGCGAAGAGGACGTCGTCACCGCACAACGCGAGCTAAAAGAAGAAACCGGCTACGTCGCCGCGCGTTGGAAACACCTCATCACCACGCATCCCTGCATTGGCTATTCCAACGAACGCATCGAATTTTTTCTGGCGGAAGGTCTGACACTGCATAAACTTCAGCGCGAGCAGGGAGAGTTTCTCGATGTATTCGCCATGCCGTTGCTAGAAGTCTTAGCCTGGATACGCAATGGAAAAATCACCGATACCAAAACCATCACCGGCATGTTGTGGTACGAAAAATTCGGACGCTGATCTCTCAATGCAGCTGCTGGCGGGTCTAGCCGTTCTGCTGAACGGCTGATTCGAAATTATTATTACCCAAAAATAGACGCGTTGAACCTGCAGTTTTTGTCGTGATTTTCCCCCGCAAAAACGTCCAACACGCCCTCCGGTCAGCCGGCGGGGCCGCGCCGTTATTTTTTTGCGCCGCCGACAAACTTCCAGCCTTCGGTGGTGTAAACAAAGACATAGCCGGTTGGGCCATCAGTAAAAGTCGTTAATTTCGCGGAGCCAGATTCTTCGTCGGGTGCCCCAGCGCTCGAGCCTGCAGCACCGGCTTGGCCTTTCATTCCCTCTGAGCCGCGCATTCCTTTGGCGGCTTGCTGATTTTTACTCGCATGGGTGCCATCGAAATCTTCACACGCTGCTGCAAACGGAAGGGTAATGAGAACTGATGTTGCCCAACATATTCCGATCGCTACTCGGTTAGTCGTACGCATGATTCTTCTCCTAAATTAAATTATGTTTGAAGCGCAACTGAACCGCCTTGGCCGTTGCGCTTGATCCGTGAAGCTAGATGCCCCACATTTCCAAGTTGTCCCAAACGCCACTAGTTACCGCAGCGCAAATATTTGCTGCAGCCGGCCTGTACATCACCTTCGATATTAAACGGCGACCATCCAGTCGTTGTATTCCCCGGCGCACCGGCTTCGCCCCCAGCGCCGCTGGAACCCTTCATGCCGACTTTTACCGTCGGCGAAGAGGCGTGTGTGCCGCTGAGGTCTTCATACGCGTCATAGATGAAAGCTGCGCTTGCTTTGGCGCCTGCCGTGCCTGCCTCGCCCTTCGTGCCTTCCTTGCCAAATACACCTTCAGGCGCCATTTGCGTTTTCCCTGCGTGAGTGCCGCTTAATTCTTCATAAGCGTTATAACTTGTATCGATGCTTTGGTTCGCCGCCGCAAGCGGAATGCTGATCAAAGCGGCAGTTGCAACAAAAAGTCCGGTGATTATTTGTGTAGAGGTACGCATGATTATTCTCCTTGATTAGATATCGAATAAAAACTCCAGAACTATCCGTCCATTCCATGCAGAAAATAAATCTGCCTCAAATGCCCGTCAACATAGCACTGATGAAAACGCGTAACAGCATTGCGGTTGCGGCCGACATTGACGCGAACACAACTGAGAAGTCGATTAGATTTTCCACAAGCCTTAACATGATGGTTCTCCTTGGTTATTGGCTGGACGCGAAAGCCGTATCCAGTGAGTTCAATATAGCTTTGCGAGGAGTGCAGAACGAGGAAGTAGTGCCGGGATTTCTGTGACAAATTCACCAAAAATAAACTACTCAATCTGAACGATACGATTGCTATGGGTAGTGCTGCAACAGGCGGGATTCACTCTGCGTGAGTGCAAAATATTCCTGATGTAAAAATACTTCATGCCCCTTGCTGAAATCGATCACTCAATTAATAATGATCAAATTCGTTTAGTTGATTTAGAATTTATCCTCACTCATGTAAGGTCATGCCATTACATAGTAAATGCCGAAATAACAAATTTACGGAACATGACACTCAATAAACTGACCCTCACCTTCCGTGACTCTGAACTCAAATCAGGGTTTGTGCGCTCTACGCGCGACCGCTGATTGCTGCAGGGGCACGTTGCCATCATTCTTGGCGTGATGCTTTATCTGCTATATGGCCTTCTTGATCGCTGGTTTGTGCCGGCTGAACATCAGACGCAGGTTTGGGTAATTCGCTTAATCGCGTTGTTCGTCCCGACCATTGTTTTTGCGCTCACATTTACGCGCTGGTTCGAACGCATTAGCCATCTATCGCTGGCGCTAATTGGGCTTGCTGCAGGCATCGGATTCCTGGCAATGTTTTCGCTCATCCCGCTGGAAGCCCTGTCGCTTTACTATCCTGGTATGGTATTAGTGACCTTCTTTACCTATAACCTCGTAGGCACTCGATTCATCTATGCTGTTTGCGTCGATATCGTACTGCTAATCAGTTTTAACCTCTTTGCAATCTGGAAGGGTTATCCGTTGCCAGTGCTCATGAGCCACGACTTTTTTATTATTTGTGCGAACCTGATCGGCGGCGCGGCGGGCTATCATCAGGAATACCAAAACCGCCAATTGTTCTTGCGTGAACTGGAGTTGGATAATCAGCGGCGCGAACATTTGGCTCGATCGTTACACGATCGCCTCACTGGCTTAGCCAATCGGGAGCTGCTGCACGATCGCATGACGCAAGCTCTGGCCCACGCCACGCGAGAAGGCGCCTCTCACACAGGATTCTTCATCGACCTGGACGGCTTTAAACAAATCAATGATCAATTGGGCCATGAGGTTGGTGACCGCGCCTTAAAAGCCGTCGCCGATAGTTTCGCTCACTCAATGCGCGAAACCGACACGGTTTCGCGCTTGGGCGGCAATGAGTTTTTTGTGCTTGCCTACGGCATCAATAACGTCGAAGACATCATGAAACAAGCCGATAAAATCTTGTCGTATATTCAAACCGCGTTTCCGGAAATGTCGACTCAGCACCGCTTGAGCGCCAGCATCGGCATATGCCAATTCCCCTACGATGGCGCGACGGTCGCCGACATTATTCGCCGCGCGGATCAAGCTATGTATAGCGCCAAGAAAGCAGGTAAGGGCCGTGTCGTTATCGCCGCCAAAGTGCATGCACCGGAAAAATTACTCGCGTGATTTTGTATCGACTGGCCAGAAGCAAGGCCGGCCGCGAGTCTTTTGGCATGGCATGCCGGGCATACTGTTTAGCGCCAGCGTAAAAATATCGTTTTCGATGCATGATTTGCCATTCATTTTTTACCAACGTAACTAATGCGCAAAATCCACTTAATTCTTTCGGCCTCGCCCACGCTTCGCGATTGAATCGCAACACGAACTTATCCGTGGCCGTATCAGCCGCATATTGCGCGCACACCAAGCTTAGAAAGCGCGTACAAGCGCATGGATATTTCCCCGGTATGTTTGCCGCCGCGTTGTCCCAATTACGTCATTCACCGAAAAATAACGCTCGGCTAGCGAGCTGCCATTCGGGAAGATTTACCTACTGCCGCACTGGGCCGACTGTGACTATTTACGTTTTTCTCAATTGTGGACATTCACCTACCACGATTCAGTTAGCACGATGGCCGTGATGATGTTAATGGCTGCT
>JAYVJD010000188.1:0-3845 GCA_043769625.1 Pseudomonadota bacterium
TCCAGGCTGGTTTGTCTGCGCTCATAATAAGATCTCCATTCCATCGTAGGCGACTTCAATATTTTGTTGGGCGAGGATTTTTCTTGGTTCTGCGTCTTCGTTTAAAATCGGGTTGCTGTTGTTGATGTGAATTAAAATTTTTCGCGGCTTGTGCATGCCAGCGAGAATTTCCATCATGCCGCCCGTGCCAGATTGTGGCAAGTGTCCCATCGATGCGGCAGGTTTTTTCCCCAGGCCTTGGGTGATCATTTCGTCCTCGGTCCAGAACGTGCCATCGACTAACACGCAGTCGGCTTCGCGCATGGCGTTCAACACATGCGCCTCCGCTACGCCTAATCCCGGCGCATAAAAGACTGATTTGCCATTGCGCGTGTCGGTAATCTGCAAGCCGATATTATCGCCCGGCAACGGCTTATCGCGCCGCGTAGAGTAGGGCGGTGCGTTACTTTTTAACGGCAGCGGTGTAAAGGTCAGGTGATTCACGCCTTCCACATTGAAGGACTGTGCCGGCTCGGTGTGGATTTCATTCCAATGCGATCCGCAATAGTGATCCAGCACTTTTAATAGAGGATTCACGCTGCGTAAATCGTGATAGACACAAGACGTGCAATATAAATTAAGCGTCGGGCCTTCGCGCAACATGAGCAATCCGGTGGTGTGGTCGATTTGCGCGTCCATCAACACTACGGCCCGAATACCCGAATCACGTAAACTACGTGCGGGTTGTATTTTGGGGAAGTCCTTAATTTGCGTCAGAATATCAGGCGAGGCATTGAGCAGCGCCCAGTTGACACCATCACTGCTGACTGCGATGGAGGATTGTGTCCGTGATGTGGCTTTGATGCTGCCGCTGCGAACGCCGCGGCAATTATTGCAATTACAATTCCATTGCGGGAAACCGCCCCCGGCTGCACTACCTAGTACATGCACAAACATCTACAGCCCCCGCTAAAAGAATCAGGCCCCGCACGCAGTGAGTTGAAAAACTACTACGGAATCAATTTTGGCTTTCCGGTGCTCAACGTACTGGTTGTACGTCTCCGCTCCTCAATGCAAACTCGACTCGTTCGCTACGTTTTTCAACTCACTGCTCGCAGGGCCTGGTGGTGCGAATTAGCGGTTGTTGATGTACATCGTTACTTCAAAACCGAAACGCATTTCATTGAATGTTGGTTTGCTCCACTGCATGGTAGGCTCCTAATGTTTGGTTGGGAAAAGAAACATCAATTGATTAATGTTCCGGGATTGATTGTGCGCTGCTGCGCATTGAGTAGTCAGCGTAATCGTATGATTGCGGCCTAATGATTTTCATTAGATTCGATGGCTGCCTGATCAATTGGGCTTGTGTAAAGCGAGGGCAAAGACGATGATGATAGGCTTAAGAATAGATAAATTTTCAATAAAATCATGAGCTTGCGTTTTAGACTTAACTTGTTGATTACATTGATAATGTTGCTGTTTGCAGGAGCGGGAACTTATCTTTTGTTGGATGCCACGCGAACGCAGATTCGCGAGGAAATGCATGCTGGGACTGCCGTCACAGTTCAACTGCTATCGGCGGTTGTGCGTAATACTAAATTAGTCGCAGACCAAAATAATCAGCAACGTATTCTGCTGGATTTTCTCGATAAGCTCGGACGTGTGCGCGCGAACGACATTCGCTTTGTCGCAGCCATGGGCGACCAGCTTTATGCGTCGCCCCCCTCAGCCTATAAAACCGGCCGCAATGCGCCGGAATGGTTTACGCGTTTGGTGACGCCGAAAGCAGAGCCAGTTAATTTATCCTTACCGGTTGGCGAATTACAAATAATTCCCAACGCGTCACGTGCAACGCTGGATGCTTGGGATGATATGCAACGTATTGCGTGGATTTTTTTGGGTTTTTTTCTGTTGGTGAATGCGGTGGTGTTCTGGTTTATCGGGCGCGGCCTGGCGCCGGTTAAGCAAATTTTGTATGGTCTGTCGCAAATGCAAGCGGGTCGTTTCGATACGCGTTTGCCGCAATTTTCCTTGCCCGAAATGTCGGCCATTTCCACCACATTTAATCGCATGGCAGAAAATATTGCCGCCAGCAGTGAAGAAAATAATCGCCTGGCGTTGATTGTGCAGCAAACTAGCGACTCGATTCTCATTGTTGATCAAGCGGGACTAATCACATTTTCCAATCCTGCTGCGACGATATTGTTTGGCGGCGGTGAAGCCTTGCTGGGAAAATCTGCGCTCGCTATTGTGCCCGACGAAAAGAAACCTGAATTCGACGCCATGCTCGAATCGGTTTTTGCGCGCAAGTCGCACGAGTACGGTGAAACCAAACGCTTTACGTGCGAAGGAAGCATCATTGATGTGGCGCAAGCCAGCGCGCCGTTGATCGACCCGCAGTCGCAGCAAGTGGTCGGCGCGATTTTTAGCTCACGCGACATTACCACCACCAAAGCCGCCGAGCGCATCGCGCGCGAGCTGGATGAAAGCCGTCGCTTCTCGCATCTCATGCAACAACACAGCGAAGCTGAGCGCGCGAGTATGGCGCGCGAATTACATGATGAGCTGGGTCAATGTGCAACCGCAATTAAAACTTTGGGCATGAGTATCGCGAATCGCAGTGCAGAAAAAATGCCGGAAATTCGCAATGAAGCGCAAACCATTGTCAGCGTCGCCTCGCAACTATACGACATGGTTCACGGCATGATCAGCCAACTGCGCCCGCCGGTGCTGGACCAACTGGGCCTCGCCGACGCTTTACACGATATGGTTTTTGCCTGGAGAAGAAGCCATTCTGCCGTGGAAGTAAAATTACATTGCGGGCCAGCGTTGGACGACTTGCCGGAACCACAGAATATCGCCGTGTTTCGTATCGCGCAAGAATGTCTGACCAACGTCGCGCGTCATGCGCAGGCCAGCGCGGTGCAGATTTCTGTCGTAAAGCATGAGGCCAATGAATTGCATATGCAGATCAAAGATAACGGCGTCGGCACCGATAAAATTGCCCACTTCAGCGGCGCACGCCTCGGCTTGCGCGGCATACGGGAACGCGTGCAGGCGCTTGATGGAATCATTGAGATTAGCAGTCGCGCTGGGCTAGGCTTCGAAATAAACGTGAAATTACCGCTTCAAGTCGTAGAAGGTAGCGCCACATCAACAAGGAAAACTTTGTGAACGCATCAAAAATAAGTGTCATGTTAGCCGACGATCATGCCGTGGTCCGTATGGGATTTCGCTTGCTGTTGCAGGGGACAGAAGACATCAACGTCATCGCTGAAGTCGAGACGGGCGAGGCGGCCGTACAACAATATGCGACGCATAAACCGGATGTCTTGGTGATGGATTTATCCATGCCAGGTATCGGCGGTTTGGAAGCGTTGCGCCGACTGATAGCAAAGTATCCTGACGCAAAAATTTTAGTTTTGACTTCGCATGATGATCTGCTCCATCCGCGCCGCGTTTTGCAGGCGGGCGCGATGGGCTATTTATCCAAGCGCAGCGCGCCGGAAGAATTGATTCGCGCTGTGCGTTTGATTGCTACTGGCAAAACATTTATCGAGGCCGAACTTGCCCAACAACTGGCATTGCAAAATGTACAGGGCGAATCGAACCCGGTTGAATTATTAAGCCCGCGCGAGTTTGAAGTGTTTATACAATTAGCGCAGGGTAAATCGGTGAATGAAATTGCCGAGCAGTTATTTCTTAGTCCACGCACAGTCGGCACGCATTTATATAATCTCAAACAAAAATTGAATGTCAGCAATGCCACCGAGATTGTGCTGATCGCGATTCGCGCTGGACTAGTGGAAGCAGAAAGGTAAGTTATTGATTTAATTGATAAAAAATGCCCGCAGTGCGGGCATTTT
>JAYVJD010000189.1:0-3832 GCA_043769625.1 Pseudomonadota bacterium
GCAGCGCGCAAGGTAATGAAAAAGCGCCGCGCGGTTTTGCGTGAGTTGGCGAAATGACGGATTGGATTTGGATTGCTGCGGCGGTAAGCACCGATGATAGATGGATCCCACCCTCATCGCGCGATGCCTTTTTCTCCAAAGCCTATTGCAACGCGAAAGTAGATCGCATCGATCTCACGCCTGTTGTATTAGGCGTGAAGCAGATCGGACACATGGGATATTTTCGCGGTCATGTAGGCGAAAAATTGTGGCCGGAAATTTTGCAATGGTTGGCGCGGCATGGGCTGCTATTGGATAAGTGGGATTAGCCAGATTCTTAGCTTACGGTTTATGCCTTGCGAATTTATGGCATGAACCTCTCATCATTCCGCGCGATATTCAACCGAAGCAAACGCTGGCGAATAAGAGGATTGCCTGCCGATGGTTTGAAAATGATTCTCCAGCCATGCCTCCGCTTGTGCTCGTCCCGCTTCGTGCAGCCTATTAAAAAATGAGTGGCGGGTGTTTAATTTGCTATGCGAATGTAAACGACTCATGCGCTCCTGAGCCTCGATCAGGTGCAGATTGAGCTGGAGGAAGCGTCGATCCAGGCGACCAGTTGCGCCATTACGTTGCGCATCCTGTTTCGCCAGCGCGATGCGCTGCATCTCGGTAAAAAACGTCGAGCCTATGCTGATTTCGGCGAACCGGTTGCGAATCGCCTCTGCCTGAGTCGGCACGTCCGGCCGGTGCGAGGGTGAGAGCAGCACCACCATAATATCGCGCGCCGTGCAGCCATAGATCAGCGGAAAGATGGGGGGATTCGCAGTGAGTCCGCCATCCCAATACGCTTCGCCGTCGATTTCGATGGCTTGGTTAAAAAATGGCAGGCACGCCGACGCGAACACGGTCTGCAGCGTGAGCTCATTGCTTTCGAAAATTCAGGATGTGCCACTACGCACATGCGTGGCCGCGATGAACAGCTTGATCTTGCTTTCAGCCTGAAGCCGTTCAAAATCGACCTGATTGGATAACAAGTTGCGCAGCGGATTCAGATTGAAGGGATTTATTTGGCTTGGCGAAAAATGTTGCAATAGATTGAGCTGCCTTCCGAACGCGAAGGAAACGCCGGTCAAGGCCTCGCCGATGATTCCAACACCGAGGCCATCGGGCATAAACGGCGCGGAGTCGGCAATCGATTCCCATAATGTCCGCAACGCTTCACGCGCGCCCTCGCGGCCGTCTAGCGCGAATCAAGAATCCGTCATGAACAGCTTAATAGAATCGGGCGTGGGGATTGGTTTAATGCGCGAGGATCAAGCGCGGGCAGGCATCAAGGAAGGAAAAATCATCGTGTGGGAAAAAGAAAAACTCACCACGGCGTTCTGGTTTATCTACCTCACCGAGCACGCACACGACCCGTCACTGGCCGCGTTAATTGAGACGATGCGTGACATCTGGTCACCGCCGATTAAAGAAAACCATAAAAGCACAGTGTTGGTCGATTAAGCCGAACCTTCCTGCACCAAGTGGTTTTTTCGTAGACAATTTAGTGCTGGTTCAACAGAAATATATTGGAGCAGGCAAATAATTTATTTGCAAGATTAATAATCTTCGGCGGCTTAGTTTGCCAATAGCCCTGGCAATCGTAAGCCGTCTTCTGCTGACAAGATTCGCACCAGCAGCTTTCCTCTTGCAACAAAAATCGGCAACAAGGGATCCACTATTTTCTGCAGTGCCAATGCGGGCAGATTCAATTCGCCGTCAGGCACTGTGCAGGCCTTGACTAACAATAGATGCCTTGCGCCGATTTGCGCTGCCAACCAGGCCGCGAGGCTATCCGACGTCATCTCCCAACTCGCCGGAATTTCTGCGCTCGCCAATGCCATTTTAACGGGCAACCAAAGCGGGATTTTTTTATTGCTTAACGCAGCTTCAATCTCGTCTGTATTTTTTACAGAAACGAAATGCGGGTTGATTTCCGCAAGCATGACGGCGGATTGCTCCATCGCCAACAACGCCATGTGATGCGCGCTTATGTCATCAAAGCCAATGGTTTTTTGTGCGTCACGCACAGCGTCGGCGAAAGGCCCGCCGCCGGGCACGACGACCACCCTGCCCCTGCTGTGCTCCGTGATGGTGTTCAGCCATTCCTTCAACATCGGGCTAGCGAAAAGACTGCCACCGAGTTTGATCACCCAACGATCAGGCATGAGAATTTTTTCTTTGATCGACTTCCATCATCGCCAGCGCAGCCACAGCATAGGCAGGTGCACATGTATTAACTATTTGATTATATTCAGTTTTTTGATTTGTAAAACGACTAAATTCTATATAAGGCCGAGCTAGTTTTTGCGCGATTTTTTTTGCTAAAAAATTACCGCAACCCGCGCCAATAATAGGCACGGATGATGCGATAAGACCGCGCGCCAGTTGCCGTTCGCACGCTGTTTGTAATTGCTGTAATTGTTTGTTGGCAAATTGTTGTGCCAAATTTTTCCACTCTTCTTGTGAGGCCGATTCGACATCGCGTCCGATCATGCGCGCGAGGCGACGCGCGCTGGCGTGTGGCGTTTTCTCGCCGCTATCTGCTGCGGGTTGTTGATCTGCGTGTTCCGGCAATTCGCCCAGTACGCGATAGACATCCGCAGTCGTAGCGAAATATTCTGCCATGACGCCTACTTCCATTCCTTGAAAAAAAACTTTTTGCGCCAGCGCCATTAATGGCGTGCGCACCAAGCCGGTGTAAATCAACTCGTCGGCCGCCATGCGCGCGAAGTCATTGTGGCCTTGCGCGTGCACGCGGCCATCGCTTACCAGCATCATATCGGTGGTGGTACTGCCGATATCGATGACGATTGCCTGTTTGATTTTGCTCGCCGCGAATAAACCTGTGGCGTACCAATTCATCGACGCGATGGTTTCAATATTATTTTTGCATTCAGGCGCCGACACGAAGCCTTTTTCTCCAGCGAAAAAATAGACTTTTTTATGTTCCAGCTTATGCACCATCGTGCGCGCAATCGCGATCACGCCTTCGCTGCGATTGGCAAACAGATCGACCAGCTCGCCGGTCATGGTAATCGCGTGATGCGTGGCTGAGCTGCCGGCAAGGATTTGATCGACGCCTTGTTCAAGGTGTGACAAACCTTGCCACAGCGGACACGGCAATTGTATGCAGCGAACGATATCACCGGTGCTAGCGAGAGAAACTGCTTTGAGGTGCGCGCCGCCGATGTCCCAACCAATGATCACTTCTTGCTCAATGGACACTAAACGGCTCCACATCGACATCGATGGTGGCATGTTCCAGATTCGGCATGCGTTCGGGGAAAGGCAAAGTAAGAAGGCCCAGTACTAAGGCCGCCGGATTGTAATTGATCGACGCGCGCAAGCCGACGTAAGAGGTGGTGAGCCGCGGATTGACTTCGAGCACCACCGGGCCTTCGGCAGTCAAAATAATATCAATACCGACATAACCCCACAGGCCGGGAATGGCAGCGGCGACTTGCTGCGCGAGGTTGGCTAATTGCCCATGTTGATCAAGTATGGAATTGACCACGCTGCCGAGAAAATAAAATTGGTTATCGCGCACGACCACGCGCTGGCGATTACAACTCAATAGACGCGATGTGCCTTCACGGCAAAGCAACGACAGACTGCACGCCTCACCAGCAATAAAGGGTTGCATGACATACGGCGTCTCGACCTGTTGCGTGGCGATCCACACCAAGGCTTGTTCGCGGTTATGAAAAATTCGCGTATCGGCGCAGCCCGCGCCATCGTCCGGTTTGACCACCCATGCATGAGCGTCGTCGGGCATTTTTTCGTGGGTGTAATAGGTTTTTGCGGC
>JAYVJD010000190.1:0-10051 GCA_043769625.1 Pseudomonadota bacterium
GCATCGATGCGCGCCACTTGCGGCGTAATGTCGGCACGGATACCGATTTGCCTGCCGCTTAGTTGATCAACCAGTTTGAAGGTAGCCAAATCCATATCACGCCCGGTGCCGGTCAATAGCGATTCGACATATTCGAGCAGCGGCGGCATCACCAGCTCATAGCCGTGGACGTGAAATAAATCCAGCAACGCGCGACGTGCATGTTCGATACGCTGCGCCTCGGGGGGCAGAATATCTTCGAGGTATTCAGGCAATAACCAGTTACGCATGGAAAATGAAACTCAGAATAATCAGTTGATAAACAATAGCAGCACTACACCCGATGCAATCGACGCCAGGCCCATAAAACGCAATTGCCCATCTTTCATGTCGAGGGCTTTGCGAAATACTTCGCGCCAGCCGGACGGCGCCAGCAATGGACCCAAGCCTTCAACAATGAGCATAAATGCGAGCCCGATTAACCAATTGCTCATGCTGCCCTACTTTGCCGCTTTGCCAGCGCTCTTCAAGTATTTGAAAAAATCGGAGTTAGGGTCCAGCAACATCACATCGCTCTTATTTTTAAATGTTTTCTGGTAGGCATCAAGGCTACGCGTGAACGAATAAAACTCCGGGTTCTGGTTAAAGGCTTTAGCGTAAATCGCTGCGGCTTTTGCATCGCCCTCGCCTTTGGTCCGTTGCGCATCACGATAAGCTTCGGCAATAATAATTTCGCGTTGACGGTCGGCATCCGCCTTAATTTTTTCCGCTTCTCCCGCGCCGGTTGAGCGTAATTCATTCGCCAGTTTTTTGCGCTCCGAGATCATGTTGTTATAAACCGACTCGCTCACTCCGGAGGGCAAATCGACGCGTTTCAGGCGCACATCGACGACTTTAATGCCTATGCTCGCGGCGTCTTTATCCGCTTTGTCGCGCATGATTTCCATCACTTTATCGCGTTCGCCGGAAACTAAATCATGCACGGTGCGGTTGCCAAATTCGGCACGCAAATCGTTATTCACGGTTTGCGATAAGCGCGTTTCCGCGCTAACAACGTCACCACCGCGGTTGCTGACATAAAATTTGCGCACGTCGTCGATTTTCCATTTCACAAATGAATCGACCAATACGGGCTTATTTTCCAGCGTGTTGAAGCGCTCGGATTCGCCGCTATCCAAGGTGCGAATGCGCACGTCAAAAAAACGCACGTTTTGCACCAGCGGGATTTTGGCGTAAAGGCCGGGTTTATTTTTTACGTCGATCACTTCGCCTAACTGGAACACCAAGGCTTGCTCTGTCTGCTTGACGGTATAAAGGCTGAGGCTGGCCAGCACCAACAGCACCAGCGCAGTAGTTAAAATGACAGGGATGGATTTATTCATGATCAGCGGCTCTCACGATCGCGGTTGCGGGAATCGCGTGGTAGCGCAGGATCCGGCAATGTGGGTAATGATGTGGCGGGCGACGCGGCGCCGGCAGAGGCACTCGCGTCCGAGGTCGTTCCGCTGATTTGCATCAGCTTATCCAGCGGCAGATAAAGTAAATTATTGCCGCCCGATTTTTGATCAATCATCACTTTGCTGGTGTTAGCCAACATTTGTTGCATTGAGTCGAGGTAAATACGTTCGCGCGTTACCGCGGGGGCTTTTTCATATTCGGTCAGGATTTGGCTAAAGCGACTCGCTTCGCCTTCTGCATTGGCGACGACGCGTTGTCGGTAGCCGTTGGCTTCTTCCAGGAGGCGCGAGGCGTTACCGCGCGCGCGCGGAATGACGTCGTTAGCATACGCTTGGCCTTCATTTTTTTGCCGCTCTAAATCCTGCCCGGCTTTTTGCACGTCGTCGAATGCGGCCTGAACTTGTTCTGGCGCCTGAATGCTTTGCATATTCACGCGATCGATTTTAATGCCGCTTTCGTAACGATCCAGAATCTGTTGCATCAAGATGCGCGTGCTGCTGGCAATATCGTCGCGCCCGGTCTGCAAAACAAAATCTATTTTGCTTTTACCGACCACTTGGCGAATCGCCGTCTCTGCCGCCTGCCTTACTGAGTCATCCGGTAAAGTTTTGTTTTTAAACAAGAAATCTTCGGGATTTTTAACTGTAAATTGAACCGAAAATTGCACATCGACAATATTGACATCATCGGTCAGCATTAAAGATTCTTGCGGTTGTTTTTGCTTGGCGCCGCGATAGCCGATCGTCACCGAACGAATTTGTGCGACATCGACAACTTCCACCGACTCAATCGGATATGGCCAGTGCCAACGTGGGCCTGGCAGCGTCGTGACGCCGCCGTACTTTCCAAATGTGAGCTCTACGCCGCGCCGACCTTCCTGCACGATATAAAACCCGCTCGCCAGCCAGACACCGAATACGATGAAGGCAATCAAGCCCGCGCCGCCGCCCAGTTGTTTCATGCTCGGCGTGTTGGAGCCGTTGCCGCCAGAAGGCGGTCCACTGCGTTTGCCGCCGAATAAGTTACTGAGCTTCTCAGTAAACTTGCGCCAGATTTCATCTAAATCTGGCGGGCCGTCGTTATTTTTCTTTCCCCATTGGGGATCATTAAGTGCCATGTTGTTATCCAGGAAAAATTCGAATTAGTCTGTTATTTGTGTGCTTGCGTGTTGAATAGTTTCAGGTCTGGCCATGTGCGGTTTATTGTGCATTTCCTGCTCGGCCCAGCTTAATAAAGCCTTGGGCAACAAATCCAAGCCTGCTCCCGTCAAAGCACTGACACGAACGGCCACAATTCTACCATATTCGTCATATTCCACCCCAGGCTGCCATTCAGGATGCGCGTCGATTTTGTTGTACACCAGAATCTGCGGAATTTCTGCCCCGCCGATTTGCGCCAATACCGAATTGACTTCCTCGATTTGTTGTTCGCGCATGGGATTGCACGCATCGACCACATGCAATAACAAATCAGCGCTGGCGGTTTCTTCCAGAGTAGCGCGGAACGATGCGACCAGGGTGTGCGGCAAATGGCGAATAAACCCGACCGTATCCGACACCACGGCAGAGTGTTGTGGATCAAGATAAAGCTTGCGCGTGGTGGTGTCGAGCGTGGCGAACAACTGGTCGGCGACAAAGGTTTTCGATTTGGTCAGTCGATTAAACAGCGTCGATTTACCGGCGTTGGTGTAGCCCACGAGCGAAATATTCAATAAGCCCCCGCTGCGGCGGCCGCGTTGTTGCGTGGTGCGCTGACGACGCACTTTCTTCAAACGTTCTTGCAGAAATTTGATCCGCGTACCGATTAAACGCCGGTCGGTTTCCAATTGGGTTTCGCCCGGTCCACGCAAACCGATACCGCCTTTTTGCCGCTCAAGGTGAGTCCAGCCGCGCACTAAGCGCGTGCTCAAATGTTGTAGCTGCGCCAACTCGACTTGCAATTTACCTTCATGGCTGCGCGCGCGCTGGGCAAAAATATCCAAAATCAAATTGGTGCGGTCAAGAACACGCACCTTGAGATCGCGTTCAAGATTACGTTGCTGAATCGGGGAAATATTGTGATTGAAAATCACCAGATTGGCTTTGAGCGTTTCGATCGATTCGCCGACCTCAAGTAATTTGCCGCTGCCAATAAAAGTGGAGGGATCTGGCTTGGCACGACTACCAGTCAGCACGCCTAATACTTCGACGCCAGCGCTCTGAGACAGCAGTTTAAGCTCATCCAAGCTGTCTGCATGATCGGGGGTGCCAAAGTCGAGACTGACCAGCACGGCCTTGTCTCCGCTACCCGGCCGATCAAACATAAGCAATGCAGGCCAAACGGCCGAAGAGAATTAATTGCAGAAAATGTCGCTTACAGATTGTACCCATGCCCCTATTTTACCCGCTCCGTTGCGGAATAGACGCATTGAATCGCATCAATCTGCTGGAGGATCAAACGGCACGCTGACAGGACGCGCAGGAACCACGGTGGAAATTGCATGTTTGTACACCATTTGCGTCACGGTATTTTTCAGCAGCACGACGTACTGGTCAAATGACTCGACCTGACCTTGAAGCTTGATTCCATTGACTAAATAGATTGAGACGGGAATATGCTCTTTACGCAATACGTTCAAAAATGGGTCTTGTAATAATTGCCCTTTAGTACTCATAGTTTTATTCTCCATTTGATGCCGCATATAGCGACTGGGTTGTTATTACAGTTTAGGAACAATTTCAGGATTAGCAAGACGAACCTTGATTGATTCCAAACAATTGGAAAGCGATTAACCCATAAAGTTTAGTGACAGACAAATAAATTTTGTTTCAAATCGTTAAGCGGGTGTTAAAAATCAATACCCACCAAACATCTTACGCCCACGACGGCGCTTTCGACGAGCCGTATTTTCTTCTTTTTCCGTCAGCGGTGCGGGTTTTCGTCCCGCAAAGGGGTTAGCGCCCTGGTTAAATTGCACGCGCAAAGGCGTCCCACGGAGTTCGAACACGTCGCGGAATTTATGTTCCAAGTATCTTCGATAAGTGTCGGCAATATGATGGACTGCGGTGCCATGCACCACCACCAAAGGCGGGTTGTGCCCGCCTTGATGCGCGTAGCGTAACTTGGGGCGGAACGGCCCGGCTTTAGGCGGTTGATGTTGCTGGACCGCGTCCATCAACACGCGCGTCAATTTCGGCGTCGGCAAGCGCACCATCGCGGCAGCGTAGGCACTATCCACCGATTTGAACATCTCTGGAATACCCATGCCCCGCAAGGCCGAGATGTAATGGAAATTGGCGAAGGAGAGAAAATCCAATTTACGTGAAATATCATTTTTCACCGTATCGCGACGCGACACTTCGAGGCCGTCCCATTTATTCACCGCCACGACCAAAGCGCGCCCTGCTTCCAGAATAAAGCCGGCAATATGCGCATCTTGTTCGGAGATTTCGGTGCTGGCATCGAGCACCAACACGACGATGTTGGCGTCTTCTACCGCTTGCAGTGTTTTGATCACGGAAAACTTTTCTACTGCTTCAAACACTTTTCCGCGCTTGCGAATACCGGCCGTATCAATCAAGGTATAAGGCTTGCCGCCGCGTTCAAATTCGATATAAATACTGTCGCGTGTGGTGCCCGGTTGGTCAAACGCAATCACGCGCTCTTCGCCGAGCAAGCTGTTTACCAGCGTGGATTTACCCGCGTTAGGGCGGCCGACAATGGCGATTTTCGGATGGCCGATTGCCTCCGCGTCTTCCGCTTCAACACTAAAATCTTCTAACACCAATTCCATTAATTCATTGACGTTTTCGCCGTGCGCGGCGGAGATCGCCAACGGATCACCGAGCGCCAATTCATGAAACTCCGCCGTCACCACGGCAGCGCGCATGCCTTCGGCTTTGTTGACGACTAACCACACGGGTCGGCCGGCTTTACGCAGTTCGGTCGCGATCAATCGGTCATGCGCCGTCACACCCTGACGCACATCGACCAGAAAAATAATCACGTCGGCTTCGGCGATGGCCTGCAAAGTTTGCTTGGCCATTTCGTGATAAATGCCTTCTTTCGCCACTGGCTCAAGACCGCCGGTATCGACGGCGATAAACGGTTTATCGCCAACGCGGCCTTGACCGTAATGTCGATCACGTGTGAGGCCGGGCAAGTCGGCGACCAAGGCGGCGCGACTTTTGGTTAAGCGATTAAACAAGGTGGATTTGCCGACGTTGGGGCGGCCCACAAGAACAATGGTGGGTTTCATATTGCGACTTTCGGCAAACTGCTGCTCATGAAAAAACGGATGAAGAAAAAACCACGTCGCCGGTTGCGAACAACCGGCTTAAACCTGGATAAAAATTATTGCGCGGAGTAGGCGTAAACACCGCCACGACGGGTTTGTACGATCACTGCATCAGCCGTGGCGAATGGCGCAGCGGAGATAGCGCTGCCGTCCGTTGCTACGCGCGCCAGCATTGCACCATCGGTCACTGACAGCGCATGCAGATAACCTTCAACATCGCCGACCAGAATTTTGGTGCCCGCTACCGCAGGCGCGCTCAGGCGACGACCATTCAGCTTGGTATTTTTCCAGACGTTAGCGCCCGATTTTTTATCGTAGGCCAACACCGTACCGCGATCATCGCTGAGATAAATATTTTTGTCGTCCGCCACTAAGCCGGTGCTGCTGGAAACATCTTGCGACCACAGCACGTTGCCATTTTGTAAGTCAAAACAAGCCAGCTTGCCTTGATAGGCCACGGCACAAACGCGATCGGCATCCACCAACGGCGTACTCGACACATCGGCCACGCGATCCAGTTCCGTCGTGCCGCGCGCTTGCGCAACTGTCGCTTCCCAACCGATACCGCCCGTCGCCATATCCAGCGCGACTAATTTGCCGCCGGGGAATCCGGCAAATAGTCCGCCACGCGAAACCGCTTGCCCAACAGGGGTGCGCAAAGTCAGCGGTGGCGCAGCACGTTGATAAACCCATTTGCGTTTGCCGTCTGCCGCATCCAAGCCATACAAACGACCATCACTGGTGCGCGCAACCACAACGCTACCTTCTACCGTCGAGGGCGACACAATTTCACCGGCGAGTTCTGACTTCCACAGGCTTTTGCCCTTGCTATCGAAGGCCAGCAAGCTGCCTTTTGCCGTGCCGACGAGGACGATGTTGTCACCCGAGCCGACACCGCCGCTAAGTTTTTGTCCCGCATCAATGCGCCAGCGCTGTTGCCCTGTCGCCGCGTCGAAGGCGCTAATTTCGCCGTTTTTTGCTGCCGCGTAAATCATCCCGGCGGCAAGTGAGGGTACAAATACTTGATCGTCGCTGCTGCTGACCGAAGACTGCCACAGCGTTTTGAGCGTGCCAGTCGAAGTGAAATCCGGCAAGGCCGGAATGGTCGCGCCGCCAAACAGACTGCATCCACTCAGCGCTGTCGTTACTGCCGTCAAGATCAACAGCCGAGAAATTTTTGCTTGCATGAATGTCGCCTTACTTTTCGTCGCCGATGACGTCAAGCTTCATCTGGGTAATTTGTTTGGTCGGGGAACGCACGTCTTCTTTGGCTATGGCCGCACGATAAGCCGCGCGCGCTTCAGGCAATTTCGCTTGCGCAGCAAAAATATCACCGCGTAAATCCTGCACGCGTGTAACTTGCGATTCATCTTTTACTTCATCAAGAAGTTTCAACGCGTCGTCATATTTTTTCTGATCGAGCAACACGCCGGCCAAACGCAAGCGCGCCAGATTTCGGAAACCCGCATCGCCCGATTTTTCTGCGACCCACTTCAGTTGGGTGGTGGCGCTATCGGCGTCTTTCGCTTCATAGCTGGCTTTGGCCGAGACCAAGGCCGCGCGCGCCGCATACACGGACGCCGGAAATTGCGCTTTCAACGCATCGGCCGCCACGATGATTTTTTTCGGGTCAGTGTCTTTGCTGGCTTTTTCTACCGCGTCATACAACACCGCAGCCGACTCACCGACATTTTGTTTGTATGCGCGCCAGCCTTTTACCGCGCCGAAAGCCAGCAGGCCGGCCAAGATCGAAAGAATCACGACTTTGCCGTTTTCTTTCCACCAGTCTTTGAGTGCGTCGAGTTTTTCCTGCTCTTCTAGATCGTAGGCTGCCATGATTATTCCTGAATGCTGTTTATGAGGTTTATACTGTAACTATTTGATTATATTGAATTTTTAATATGGCTTATTGCTGCGCTCGCGCTCAAGCGCTGTTGTTCGCCTGCGCTGCGTAGCGATTTTACGCTGACTTCGCCGGCGCTTAATTCATCGTCGCCGAGAATGATAGCAAAGCGCGCCCCGCTTGCATCGGCTTTTTTCATTTGCGTTTTAAAACTGCTGCTACCGGAATGCAACACGGCAGCGAGATCCGCATCGCGGAACTGCTCCGCCACACGCCACGCTTCCGCCATCGCAGCGTCAGAAAAAATCACATATGCGTCCGGCACCGCGAGCTTGATCGGCGTTTCCGCCAGCATCATCAATACGCGTTCCACGCCGAAACCGAAGCCGCAGCCCGGCGCAGGTTTGCCGCCAAGTTGACCGATCAGCCCGTCATAGCGCCCGCCGCCGCAGATCGTCAGCTCGAAATCCTTGCCCTTGCCGACGAACTCGAACACCGTACGGTTGTAATAATCGAAGCCGCGCACCAAGCGCGGATTGACGACATATTTCACCCCGCCTTGATCGAGCAATTTTTTCAATGCGTCGAAATGTTTTTGCGCTTCGTCATCAAGATAATCCGCCAATTTCGGTGCCGCTTCGACTAAAGATTGCATCGCCGGATTTTTGCTATCCAGCGTGCGCAGTGGGTTAGTGTGCAGGCGGCGCTTGGCATCTTCGTCTAACTGCTCGGCATGGGCTTCAAAATATTTCACCAGCGCCTCGCGATGCCGCGCCCGCGAATCAGCGTCGCCGATGCTGTTGATGTGCAGCTCGACATTCTGCAAGCTGAGTTGCTTCCATAAGCGACACAGCATGATGATTTGTTCGGCATCGACATCGGGCCCGGCATAGCCCAACGCCTCGACGTCGAACTGATGAAACTGACGATAGCGGCCTTTTTGCGGACGCTCGTGACGGAACATCGGACCGTAGGTCCATACGCGTTGCGGGCCGTTGTAAATTAAATTGTGTTCAACTACCGCACGCACGATGCCCGCCGTTGCCTCGGGCCGCAGCGTCAACTTCTCGCCGTTCATGCCGTCTTCAAACGAATACATTTCTTTTTCGACGATGTCGGTCACCTCGCCAATCGAACGATGAAATAACGACGTCGATTCAACAATCGGCGTACGCATCAGGCGATAACCGTATTGCTCGAACACTTTGCGCGTAGTGTCTTCGAGGAACTGCCACAGCGGCGCATCGTCCGGCAGAATGTCGTTCATCCCGCGGATGGCTTGAATAGTTTGGCTCATGGAAATATTTTTTGTCTGTAAAAATCGGTTGCAACAGCCGATAATAAAATTAAGCTAAGTTTTTGATTTTAATCATTTTTTTAGAACTCAATACTGCGCGATTTTTGCCGCCTACGGCATAATTTTCCGCCACATAATGATCGACAATTTTCTGAAAATCTTCGGCGATATTATCGCCTTTTAAGGTCACAGTTTTTTCGCCATCAACATACACCGGCGCAACTGGCCGCTCACCCGAGCCCGGCAACGATATGCCTATGTGCGCAAGTTTCGATTCGCCTGGGCCATTCACTACACAACCCATCACCGCCACATGCAAATCTTCTACGCCGGGATATTGCGCTTTCCACAACGGCATTTGATTGCGCAAGTAACTTTGAATACTCTCCGCCAACTCTTGAAAATAGGTGCTGGTCGTCCGGCCGCAGCCGGGACAGGCGACGACCATCGGCGTAAACGAACGCAAGCCCATGGTCTGCAAAATTTCCTGCGCAACAATCACTTCTTTGGTGCGGTCGCCATTCGGTTCGGGCGTGAGCGAAATGCGAATCGTGTCGCCGATGCCTTCTTGTAGCAGCACTGAAAGCGCAGCGGTCGATGCAACAATACCTTTTGATCCCATGCCCGCTTCAGTCAATCCGAGATGCAGTGGATAGTCGCATTGCTGGGCCAGCGCGCGATATACGGCGATCAAATCCTGCACGCCGGATACTTTGCACGAGAGAATAATTTTGTTCCGCGCCAGGCCGATTTCTTCGGCGCGCGCGGCGGATTCCAGCGCCGACACGATCAGCGCTTCGCGCATTACTTCGTCGGCGTCTTTCGGCTCGGCGCGCTTGGCGTTTTCGTCCATCATGCGCGCGATCAATTCAGGATCAAGCGAGCCCCAGTTCACACCGATCCGCACCGGCTTGTCAAACTTGATTGCAGCCTCGATCATCGCGCCGAACTGGTCGTCGCGCTTGCTGCCCTGCCCGACGTTGCCCGGATTGATGCGCAGCTTGGCCAACGCGACCGCACACTCGGGCACCTCGGTCAATAATTTGTGACCATTGAAATGAAAATCGCCGACCAGCGGAACATTCATGCCCAAGCCGTCAAGCTCCGCGCGAATTTTTGCGACCGCTCTTGCCGCGGCGAGTGTATTGACGGTGATACGCACGACTTCGGAGCCGGCGCGCGCAAGTGCTGCAACCTG
>JAYVJD010000191.1:0-3790 GCA_043769625.1 Pseudomonadota bacterium
CGCATCGTCTGGCGCAGCGAAAGGCAGCGCGGCAAAGTTTGATGATTTTGAGGACGACATTCCGTTTTGATGTAGCGTGTTTTCGCAGCAGATAAAAGGGGCCAAACGGCTCCTTTTTTTGTTTTAATGTAACTATTTGATTATGTTTAATATTTATTTTTTCTGTATGCATAAAAATAAACCCGATAAACAATTTTCCCTCTGCTACAACTGCTAAGCCACCCATGCTTTAAGGTATAATTCGCGTCTCGTTTTAGTTGGTTGCAGGAGCAAAAATGCCTATATATGAATATCATTGCAATGCTTGCGGCATGCAAAAAGATTTTTTGCAAAAAATGTCCGATCCATTGCTCGCAGACTGTCCGTCGTGCGGTGCGAAAGGGGCTTTGAATAAAATGTTGTCGGCAGCCGGCTTTCAGTTGAAGGGTAGCGGATGGTACGCGACAGATTTTAAGGGCGGCGCGAAGACGGCTGCAACAGCCACAGCGACCACTGATACGGGCGGAACCGCTAAGCCTGCGGCAGCAGCAGAAACAAAAACGGAAAGCAAAGCCGAATCTGCCCCGACTGCGCACGTTCACAGCGGCGATTGTTCGCACTGATCATTCACACTATGAAAAAATATTTTTTGACCGGTCTGGTTGTGTTGATTCCCCTGGCGATTACCGTCTGGGTGCTCAAAACTATTATCAGTACGATGGATCAGACGCTACAGCTTTTGCCCGCAGCGTATCAGCCGAGTACCTTGCTTGGCTTCAACATTCCCGGTCTAGGGACGTTGCTTACCTTGCTGATTATTTTCCTTACCGGCGTGTTAGCCGCGAATTTTTTTGGCCGCCAATTATTGTTGGCGTGGGAGAGTTTGCTCAACCGCATTCCCGTGGTGAAATCGATATACAGCAGCGTCAAGCAAGTCAGCGACACCTTGTTTTCGTCTAACGGTCAGGCGTTTCGTAAAGCGGTGTTGATTCAATATCCGCATGCAGGCTCTTGGTCGATCGCGTTTCAAACCGGCGTGCCGAGCGAAGAAGTCGCAGCGCATTTGCAAGGCGATCACATCAGCGTTTTTCTACCGACCACGCCGAATCCGACCTCAGGATTTTTCATGATGCTGCCGAAAAGCCAAGTGCACGAACTCAATATGAGCGTCGATGAAGCCTTGCGCTATATTGTGTCGATGGGCGTTGTGGGCCCTGACGGAAAATTGAAAAAAAATAGCGATCAAGCGAAGATCGCTGATTAATTGTAATTATTTGATTAAATTGAACTATTAGGTAAATATGCGGACAGAATATTGCGGCTTGTTAGACAAAAAATACTTAGGCCAAGTAGTGACTTTATACGGTTGGGCACATCGCAGACGTGATCATGGCGGTGTGTTGTTCATCGATTTGCGCGACCGCGAAGGCATAGTGCAAATCGTCTGCGACCCGGATAACGAAGCCATGTTTGCCGTCGGCGAACAAGTGCGCAACGAGTTTGTCATCAAAGTCATCGGTAAAGTACGCCCGCGCCCGGAAGGCGCAGTGAATAAAAATTTGTTTAGCGGTGAAATCGAAGTCGTCGCCAAAGAAATTGAAATTCTCAACGCGTCGCTCACGCCGCCGTTCCAACTCGACGATGAAAATTTGTCCGAGACCACGCGTCTCACCCATCGCGTCATCGATTTGCGTCGCCCGTTGATGCAAAACAATCTGAAGCTGCGTTATAAAGTGGCGATGGAAACGCGCAAGTATCTCGACGCCAAAGGTTTTATCGACATCGAAACGCCGATGCTGACCAAATCCACGCCCGAAGGCGCGCGTGATTATCTGGTGCCCAGCCGCGTCAACGCCGGACAATTTTTTGCCCTGCCGCAATCGCCGCAGTTGTTCAAACAATTGCTTATGGTCGCGGGTTTTGATCGTTATTACCAAATCACCAAATGCTTCCGCGACGAAGATTTGCGCGCCGACCGCCAGCCTGAATTCACCCAGATCGACGTCGAGACTTCGTTCCTGACCGAAGATGAAATCACCGCGATGATGGAAGACCTGATCCGCACGCTGTTCAAAAATGTCTTGAACACCGCGTTGCCGAGCCCTTTCCCGCGTATGAGTTACGCCGAGGCGATGCAATTGTATGGCTCGGATAAACCCGACCTGCGCGTGCCGCTGCAGTTCACCGAACTCACTGACTTGATGAAAACCGTCGAGTTCAAAGTCTTCCGTGGTGCGGCAGATAGCGTCGGCGGTCGAGTGGCTGCGCTGAAGATTCCAGGCGGAGCGACGTTGTCGCGCAAAGAGATCGACGACTACACCACCTTCGTCGCGATTTACGGCGCCAAAGGTTTGGCGTACATCAAAGTCAACGACATCAGCAAAATCAACGAAGAAGGTTTGCAATCGCCGATCGTTAAATTTTTGCCGCCGAATGTATTGCAGGAAATTCTCACCCGCACTGGCGCGCAGAATAGCGATTTGATTTTCTTCGGCGCGGACAAAGCCAAAGTCGTTAACGACGCACTAGGTGCCTTACGCGTAAAGGTTGGACACGAGCGCGGTTTGGCGAGCAAAGATTGGAAGCCATTGTGGGTGGTCGATTTCCCCATGTTCGAATACGACGACGAAGCCAAGCGCTGGAACGCCTGCCATCACCCGTTTACGGCGCCGAAAGACGGTCACGAAGAATATCTCAGCAGCGATCCGGGCAAGGCCATAGCGAAAGCCTACGATTGCGTACTGAACGGCTGGGAACTCGGCGGCGGCTCGGTGCGTATCCACAAAGAAGAAGTACAGTCGAAAGTATTCCGCGCGCTCAACATCGGCGAAGAAGAAGCCAAACTCAAATTCGGCTTCCTGCTCGACGCATTGCAATACGGCGCGCCACCACACGGCGGCTTGGCCTTCGGTTTGGATCGCATCGTCACAATGATGACCGGCGCCGAATCCATCCGCGATGTGATCGCCTTCCCCAAAACCCAACGCGCGCAATGTTTGTTAACCGCAGCGCCGAGCGAAGTCGATGAAAAACAATTACGCGAATTGCATATTCGTTTGCGCAATGCGGAAGTGGCGAAGGTTTAAAGAAAATTCCCTCCCCTTCAAGGGGAGGGTTAGGGTGGGGATGGGTTTTTCTCTAAAAATTAAATACCTATCGCCACTCTGAACCAAGTGAAGAACATGCTTTTGCTTTGTATAAATTAAACAGCGAACAGCAGATCCTTCGCTGCACTCAGGATGACAGCGTCTTGTAGGGTGCGCCGCGCGCACGCGCAACGCCCGTTATTTCTCCGCCATTGGGAGTCTAGCAGAGCATACGAATCGTGACCCAAGCCCACAAAATTCCCATCTCGACGCTCATCGTCATTCACACACTTGATTTGCAAGTGTTGCTACTCGAGCGCGCCGATCATCCGGGTTTCTGGCAATCGGTCACGGGCAGCAAAGACAGCGAACAGGAATCCTTGCGCGATACAGCGGCGCGTGAAGTGCACGAAGAAACCGGCCTCGATGCGAATCCGTTCACGCTGACCGATTGGCACAAACAAACCGTCTATGATATTTATCCCATCTGGCAACACCGCTATGCGCCGGGGACGTTGCATAACACTGAGCATGTGTTTGGTTTGCAATTACCTGCACCTCAGCCAATAAAAATCGCACCGCGCGAACATTTATCTTTCATCTGGTTACCGTATCAGCAAGCGGCAGAAAAAGTTTTCTCGCAGAGCAATCGTGATGCCATTCTCGAATTGCCCACACGCGTTGCGCAGAAGGCGCTATCGTGAATAAAGCTTGGTCAACGATAT
>JAYVJD010000192.1:0-3781 GCA_043769625.1 Pseudomonadota bacterium
CCGCGTTCTATTTCCACTTCACTGCCGCGCGTTAAGCGTCCGATGGAAAAACCAGGGTTGGGCACGCGCCCGGCTTGCACCACATCGGCTTCGGCGATACCTAAATCTGCGTATGAGGCTTGCAAGCCTTGGTTATTCAATAGCGCAACTTGGATGGCATCATCCGCGCTCAGCGGGTTTTTCAATAACTCCGCTATCCGCGCATCAACCAACTTGCGATCTGCCTCGGACTTGACCCACTTCACTTCTTTGCCGATGCGCGTTTTGCTGGCCTGTTCCACCACGCCGAAACCACCGTCCGGCGAAAAAGTCGCACAGCCGCCTAAAGGCAGCAAAACCAATAGCATAAAAATTTTCATAGCGAGTCCTTAATGCTTATGTCCGGAATGAGGATCCGGCTTGGGCGTGGTTGCAGGAGCCTGCGGTGCAGCGGGCTTTTCCATGCTTGGGCTTGGTTCAACTGCGTCTGGTTGCGCCGCCTCTTTCAGATAAGCGCGCCAACCGCCGATCTGCTGCGTCAGATCATTGGCGGGTTTCCATGGCGTAATCTTGGTTTCGCTGAGTGATTTGTAGTCCTTAAACGGCGAAACATACCTAACTGGCGGCACTGCAGCTTTCGCATCGGCAGCGTTGAGCGCAGGCAGGTTTGCCAAGCTATTCTCGGCGCCTATTGCGATCGCGAGCGCAAAACCAAATAACAAACCTAATGCTTGAGGGAGGAATTTCATATTCTTTCCTTGCTAGAAAAATGGTGAATGCACAACAGAATACATCGTAAGCAGCGACGACGTATTGAGTGGGCAGCGGGCGAAATTTACAGCAGAGAAGGAGGATGGAGCGGGCGTTGCGGAATGTAGGAGATGAAGCGCGAATCAATATCATGATACACCATGTGCGAATCAAATTGCTCTGAGAGCGGCGCAAGGCGGGGCAACAAGGCCGGCGAATAAATGCCGCAGGTATAACAGTGAGGGCAAATGCTGTTGGAAGCTTCGTCCGTATTTTTGTCCGTCTTCATTTGCGTACCGTGGCAAGGCTCTGATATTTGCTCGGACTGAGTTGTCTGTGACGCTTCTGTATTCAGCTTAGCGGACATCAGCGAAGTGGTAATTTTGCCAGCATTCATCATTTGACAATGCATCATGCTCGCAGCCGCAAATCCCTGCAACGGCAGGATCAGCAGCAATACAAAAATATTCAATTTAATCAATAACTTATACATAAACATAGAATAGCACAAGTAGGCAGTGCTGGCAAACTTAGCGGGACATGCAGACCGCATTTCGTGCGCCGCGTCCAGGCGTTGCGCTAAAACTTCGTCCTGCGGCTACTGAACATTTATCTCGCGTGCGCGCGGCGCACCCTACCCGAGTCAACCGATTTGCTTGAGTATCGGTGCGGTTAATGTAGAAAGTGAAATCTTCTGCCTGCCGCTCGCATCAAAATTTGATGCATTAAGCCAGCGTGTCAATGCACTTTGTATTTCAGACCATTCTTTATCTATTGCCGCATACCAAGCGGTGTCACGGCTTCTGCCTTTAGATACTGTCGCCTGGCGGAAAACGCCTTCGTAGGACAAACCCAAGCGTTGTGCCGCGCGACGCGAAGGCATATTCAGCGCGTTACACTTCCACTCATAGCGACGATAACCAAGCTCGAAGGCATGTTTCATCATCAGGAACATGGCCTCGGTGGCGGCGGGTTTTCGCTGCAACGAAGGAGAAAAATTCAGATGTCCGACTTCTATGGAACCGTTATTCGGATCTATGCGCAGATAACTCGCTAATCCAACAACCTTCGAGGAAATTTTATCAACAATGGCAAAAAATTGAACTTCGGGTTTTAGCGCGGCATCACGCAACCAAGCGATATAACTTTCAAACCCGTCAAATGGCCCATAGGGTAAGTAAGTCCAATTGCTATTTTCCGTATCAAGGCTGTTGGCTTCAAACAATGGCCGACCATGACGCTCGGCATCCAATGGCTCAAGTCGGCAGTAGGCTCCTTCCATCGTTAAACGAGATGGAACGGTAGGCGGCTTCCAGTTAGCCACCACTACATCAACTAACTGCCCTAAATGATTGGTTTCGTATTGCATCGGTAAGCCTTCATGCTTTGTAGGGTGCGCCGTGCGCACGCGTCACTAGCTCAGAAATTATCACACGAAAAAAATCCACCACCAAAATTTTCGGCGGCGGATCGATATTTGTTGCAATCACCTAATTTGCACGCGTGCGCCGGCGCACCCTACCTATTTACGCGACTTCAAACAATCCCGCAGCGCCCTGCCCGCCGCCGATACACATCGTCACGACAACATATTTCACGCCGCGGCGTTTGCCTTCAATCAACGCATGACCAGTGAGACGCGCGCCTGATACGCCGTAGGGATGCCCGACCGCAATCGCACCGCCGTTGACGTTGATGCGGTCAGCCGGAATGCCGAGTTTGTCGCGGCAATAAATCACTTGCACGGCGAAGGCTTCGTTGAGTTCCCACAGGCCGATGTCTTCGACTTTGAGCCCAGCTTTTTTCAGCAATTTCGGAATCGCATACACCGGCCCGATACCCATTTCATCCGGCTCCAAACCGGCGATAGCGAAGCCGCGATATATGCCGAGCGGCTTGAGGCCGCGTTGTTCGGCGAGTTTAGCGTTCATCACTACGACTGCCGATGCGCCGTCAGAAAACTGGCTGGCGTTACCGGCGGAAATACAGCCACCTTCGATGGCGGGTTTGATTTGCGATACGCCTTCATACGTCGTGTCGGCGCGAATGCCTTCGTCTTGCGACAAGGTGACTTCTTTGATGGTTTCCTGGCCGGTGTTTTTATCCACGACTTTCATGTTGACCGTGATCGGCACGATTTCGTCGTTGAATTTTCCGTCGGCGCGCGCTCTGGCGGCGCGCAACTGGCTTTCGACGCCGTAACGATCCTGTAATTCGCGTGAGATGTTGTAGCGCTTGGCGACGTTTTCTGCGGTAGCCAACATTGGCCAATAAATCGCCGGTTTATTTTGTTTCAGCCAACTGTCTTCCAAATGGTTCTTGTTCATTTCCTGCTGCACCAGGGAAATCGATTCGACCCCGCCGGCGACATAAATATTGCCCTCACCCGCAATGACGTTATTCGCCGCAGTGGCAATGGTTTGCAATCCACTAGAGCAAAAGCGATTGATGGTCATGCCAGGCACCGTGACTGGACAACCAGCGCGTAAGGCGATTTGCCGTGCGATGTTCGTGCCAGTCGCACCTTCAGGATTAGCGCAACCCATGATCACGTCTTCGACTTCTGCCGGATCAATTTTCGCGCGCTGCATCGCGTGCGCGACGGCGTGACCGCCGAGTGTGGCGCCGTGGGTCATATTAAGCGAGCCGCGCCAGGATTTGGCGAGGCCGGTTCTTGCGGTGGATACGATTACGGCGTCAGTCATGATTTTTTCCTTTTTGAAAATTGAATTATATCTTTGTTACTGAACCCATCCCCACCCTAGCCCTCCCCTTGAAGGGGAGGGAATCTATTTTGTGACACAGTACAAGTAATAGCCACAGGTCAAATTCGCGTCGCATTCGCAGCCTCAGTGGCAGTCGCAACGTGTTCGTTCTTGGCACTGCCCAAGCGCAAACGCGTAAGCCCCACACGAAAAATTTGTCCGGCCTTGATCGCGGTAGGCGCCGAAACTCTGCGCGCGGCTTGGAACTCGTCGATGAAGCTTCCGTTGCTGCTGCCCAAATCTTCCAGCATCCAAACCGAGTTGTCCCAGAAGATTCGAGCATGACG
>JAYVJD010000193.1:0-9944 GCA_043769625.1 Pseudomonadota bacterium
TTGTCGCTGGCTTGGTCGAGCACTTGGAATAATTGCGCCAGTTGCGGGCCGAGGTCGGAGCCATCGGGTGCGGTGCGTTCGTCCAGCCACATGCGCAGGGATTGCGCGGGTTGGAAGATGCCGGTGTCGTCGGCAAACAGGCAAAACAATAAGCGCACCAGCAAAAGTTCCAGCGCATGGCCGCTGTAACCGCTGGCAGTGAGCTGATCATGCAACTTGCCCATTTGCTCGGCAGCTTTGATGTTAACGGGGTCTTGCGGCTTGATTTCCTGCGTGCGGTAACCGGCTATGAATCCGAAATGCTTGACCTGTTTGTGCAGATCGGCGAGCTTGAAACTGACTTGCGTGTCGGCTTCGAGGTCGTATAGTTTGAATTGCGCAAAGTCAGAGACGAGGATGTAACGCGGTAAGTCGCGCTCGGCTAATCCGTCAAAGTAGTCGGTCGCTTGGGTGAAGGCGCGCTCAAGATCGACGCCCTCACTTTTATGCTCAATGAGCAACACACCTTTCCAGAAAGCGTCGATACGGCCACGCTTATTTTTTTCATTTTTACGTACCAAGCTGACGGACTTTTCGAACACCGCGACGCGGCGACGGTTGATGCCAAACACATCGAAAAAATCATTCCAGAAACTTTGCGCTTCGGCGCGTTCAGAAGCTTCGCCATTCCATTTGCGCGAAAAGCCAAGCGCGCGGGTTTTGATTTCGTTCCAGGAAAGCGGCATGGTTTTTTGTGGCCGGACGTTGTAATGAAGTCCGCAAAGTATGCCCGAAAAGCTAAATTATTTCAGCGGCTTGCGCGGTCGCAAATAGATTTGCTCTGACACAAAGTATTTTTCAGCCGCCGTTTATGTAATTGCATAGAGGGAAATGTTTTTTTGAAAATCAGGATTAAGCCTTAATAGTAACCTATTGATTTTATTGAATAAAAAATTATAAACCTATGAAAACCACTTTGTAGCCAAAACAACGCAAAGTTATGCTTAGTCTTGAATGACCGCGTTAAATTCTATTTAGCTTTTATTTTCCACCGCAATAAATTTCAGCGCCACGCCGTTATTGCACCAACGCTGCCCGCTTGGTTGCGGGCCGTCGTTGAACATGTGGCCTTGGTGCCCGCCGCAGCGGATGCAGTGGTATTCGGTGCGCGGCCAGACGAGTTTGTAATCTTTTTTGCTCGCGGTGTGGCCGGGGATGGCGGTGAAAAAACTCGGCCAACCGGTGCCGCTGTCGTATTTCATTTCTGTGGTGAATAGTGGCAACTCGCAACCGGCGCAAACAAATACGCCGGAGCGTTTTTCGTTGTTGAGCGGGCTGGTGCCGGCGCGCTCGGTACCTTCTTCGCGCAGCACGTCGAAGGATTCGGGTGGGAGAATTTTTTTCCATTCGTCACGCGATTTTTTTATTGGATCCAAAGACAACGAAACATTTGCAGCGGCGGGCAAAAGATTTTTCCAATTATTTTGGATTTGTTCCACGGTGAGATTCCTTTCGGTAGCGGCGAAGGTGCACGCAATGTTAGCAAACGGTAAGGCACCTAGGGAGATTAATAGTTGGCGGCGATTCATAGTGTTTCCTGTTCCAGTGGATGTCGGTTAGGCAGCGGCGCGAAGGGTTTGTTCAAAAAAATGCTTCGCTTGCGCAGCCGGATAAGCCTTGGTCGGATTTTATGCGGTTTCCTGACATTACTCTAGGTTAATGACGTTCATGGTTCGACGGGCTCACCACGAACGGCCTAGATTTATTTCCGTTCGTCCTGAGCCTGTCGAAGGACTGCATGACAGAAAAATAAAAAGGCGCACGAAGCGCCTTTTTACTTAGTACAGCATATTCCTATCGTGGCAAGTCCGATGAACCCATCAAAAATTCATCAACAGCTCGCGCGCATTGACGCCCTTCGCGGATCGCCCACACCACCAGCGATTGTCCTCGGCGCATATCGCCAGCGCTGAATACTTTGGCGGCCGACGTTTGGTATTGCTCGGTGTTGGCTTTGACGTTGCCGCGATTGTCGAGCTCGACGCCGAGTTGTTCGAGCAAACCGGTTTTCACCGGATGCACATAGCCCATCGCCAACAACACTAAATCAGCCGCGATTTCAAATTGCGAACCGGGTACTTCGGCGCTTTTCATTTGGCCGTCCGGTCCTTTTACCCATTCGAGGTGCGCGCCGTGCAGTGTGGTGACCTGGCCGTCTTTGCCGGAAAAACTTTTGGTCACGACGGAGAATTCGCGTTTCGCGCCTTCTTCGTGCGATGACGATACGCGCAGCTTCATCGGCCAGTTAGGCCAAGTCAGCGGTTTGTTTTCTTCCACCGGCGGTTGCGACATCAATTCAAAATTGGTGACCGATTTTGCGCCTTGGCGGATCGAGGTGCCGACGCAATCGGAGCCGGTATCGCCGCCGCCGATGACGACAACATTTTTACCCGTGGCGACAAGTTGGTTGGCTACCGTGTCGCCCGCGTTCTTTTTATTTTGCCATGGTAAAAAATCCATAGCGAAATGGATGCCTTTGAGTTCGCGGCCTGGCGCAGGAATGTCGCGCGGATATTCGGAGCCGCCGGAGAGCACCACGGCATCGAACTCGGCCAATAATTTTTTCGCATCGACATTGACGCCGACGTGTTGATTGACGCGGAACTCCACGCCCTCAGCGCGCATTTGCTCCATACGCCGGTCGATGTGGTGTTTTTCCATTTTGAAATCGGGTATGCCGTAGCGAAGCAGGCCACCGACACGGTCATTTTTTTCAAACAAAACCACGCTATGACCCACGCGTGCGAGTTGTTGCGCAGCGGCCATACCAGCCGGGCCGGAGCCTATCACTGCAATTTTTTTGCCGCTTTTGTGCGTAGGAATCTGCGGCGTGACCCAGCCATTTTCCCAGCCTTTGTCGATGATGGCGTGTTCGATATTCTTGATCGTCACTGCATCGCTATTGATATTCAGTGTGCAGGCTGCTTCGCACGGCGCGGGGCAAATGCGGCCGGTGAATTCGGGAAAATTATTGGTCGAGTGCAACACATCGAGTGCCTCGCGCCAGTTGCCGCGATAGACCAGATCATTCCAATCCGGAATGATGTTGTTGACTGGGCAGCCGTTATGGCAAAACGGAATGCCGCAATCCATGCAGCGCGCGCCTTGCTTGCTGATGTCGGCGTCGCTGAGCGGCAGTTGAAACTCTTTGTAAAAATGGATGCGCTCTGCTGGCGGCAAGCTTTTCGGATCTTGCCGGGTGATTTCCATGAACCCTGTGACTTTCCCCATGATTATGCTGGCTCCAATTCAGATTTTTTGCTTTGCTGCGCGGCGGCCATCTCGGCCAGTGCGCGGCGATATTCGGTCGGCATCACTTTGACAAATTTGGCGCGATAGGCGTCCCAGTTATCCAGGATCAATTTCGCGCGCGCACTGCGAGTCAGCTGTAAATGTTTTTCGATCAAACCGCGCAATAAAGTTTCGTCGGCCTGGCCCAAGTGATTGACGTTTACTTTGCCGTGGCCTTCGAGTTGGCCGCGTGTTGCATCCGACGCCGCATCTTCAGCCGACACAGGTTCGAGTTCCACCATTGACATATTGCAGCGCTGTTCGAAGTTGCTCGATTCGTCGAGCACATACGCCACGCCGCCGCTCATGCCCGCCGCGAAGTTGCGTCCAGTTTCGCCCAGCACGACGACGGTGCCGCCGGTCATGTATTCACAACCGTGATCGCCGAGTCCTTCGACCACCGCTGTCGCGCCGGAGTTGCGCACTGCGAAGCGCTCACCTGCCACACCACGGAAAAATACTTCGCCGCCGGTCGCGCCGTAGAGCACGGTATTGCCGACAATAATATTTTCTTCCGCTTTGATAGCGCAGTCGGCTGGCGGATACACGATCAAGCGTCCGCCGGATAATCCTTTGCCGACGTAATCGTTGCCTTCACCTTCGAGTTCGATGGTGACGCCGCGCGCGAGGAAGGCGCCGAAGCTTTGTCCTGCCGTTCCCGTTGCTTTGATGTGGATGGTGTCATCAGGCAAGCCAGCATGACCGTAAAGTCGCGCCACTTCGCCCGACAACATGGTGCCGACCGTGCGGTTGGTGTTGTTGATTTTGGTTTCGATTTTCATCGGCTTGCGTGAGTCCAACGCAGGCTGCGCTTGCTTGATTAACGCGTGATCGAGCGCGCGCGTGAGGCCGTGATCCTGCTCTTCCACTTGGTGCACGGCGACTGAAGCATCGACCGTAGGCTTGTAAAAAATCTTATTAAAATCAAGACCTTGCGCTTTCCAGTGTTGGATGCCTTGATGCGTATCGAGCATCTCGCTGCGGCCGATCATTTCGTTGAAAGTACGGAAGCCCATGCTCGCCATGTATTCGCGCACTTCTTCGGCGACGAAGAAGAAATAATTCACCACATGCTCAGGTTGACCGGTAAATTTTTTGCGCAGCGCCGGGTCTTGCGTCGCGACGCCGACCGGGCAAGTATTCAAATGACACTTGCGCATCATGATGCAACCTTCGACGACTAAGGGCGCGGTGGCGAAACCGAATTCATCCGCGCCTAACAACGCGCCAACGACGACATCGCGCCCGGTTTTCATTTGTCCGTCGGCTTGCACGGTGATGCGGCCGCGTAATTTATTTAGCACCAAGGTTTGCTGCGTTTCGGCAAGACCGAGTTCCCACGGTGAGCCAGCGTACTTCACCGACGATACCGGCGATGCCCCTGTGCCGCCATCGTGACCGGAGATGGTGACGTGGTCGGATTTGGCCTTGGCTACACCTGCTGCGACGGTGCCAACGCCGACTTCAGAAACCAGTTTCACTGAAATCGAGGCGCGCGGATTGGCGTTTTTCAAATCATGAATTAGCTGCGCCAGATCTTCGATGGAATAAATATCGTGATGCGGCGGCGGCGAAATCAAGCCGACGCCGGGTACGGAGAAGCGCAATTGCGCGATGTATTCCGACACCTTATGGCCGGGCAACTGACCGCCTTCACCAGGCTTTGCGCCTTGCGCCATTTTGATCTGGATCTGATCGGCAGAATTGAGATATTCCGAGGTGACGCCGAAACGTCCCGAAGCGACTTGCTTAATCTTTGAGCGCAATGAATCGCCGGGCATCAATTTCAAATCGGCTTCGATATTATTTTTGCCGAGCAATTTCGCCAGCGTCGTATCGACGGCAATTTTCTGGAAGCGCGCCGGATCTTCGCCGCCCTCGCCGGTATTCGATTTACCGCCGATGCGATTCATCGCCACTGCCAGCGCGGTGTGCGCCTCAGTGGAAATCGAGCCGAGGGACATCGCGCCAGTGGCGAAACGCTTGACGATTTCTTTAGCGGATTCAACTTGATCGAGCGGTATCGGCGTCGCGGTTTGTTTGATCTCGAACAAACCGCGCAAGGTCATCAATTGTTTGCTCTGGTCGTTCACCAACTTCGCGTATTCTTTATACGTGGTGTAGTTATTGGCGCGCGTGGAATGCTGCAATTTGGAAATGGTTTCCGGCGTCCACATATGCGCTTCGCCACGGATGCGATAGGCGTAATCGCCGCCGACATCGAGCACATCGCGGTAAATCGGCGCGTCGCCATAGGCATTGCGGTGCTGACGCACCGCTTCTTCTGCGACCTGCTTTAGGCCTATGCCTTCGATGTTGCTCGGCGTGCCGGTAAAATATTTTTTCACGAAATCAGAATTGAGGCCGATGCCCTCGAAAATCTGCGCGCCGCAATACGATTGATAAGTCGAGATGCCCATTTTGGACATGACTTTCAATAAACCTTTCGACACCGCTTTGATGTAACGCTTGCACGCTTCTTTGTGCGTGACGTCGGCGGGCAGCACATCTTTCATTTGCGCCAGCGTGGCGAAGGCGAGGTTCGGGTGTATCGCTTCGGCGCCGTAACCGGCGAGCAAGGCAAAGTGATGCACTTCGCGCGCCGAGCCGGTTTCAACTACCAGTCCTGAACGAGTGCGCAAACCCTTGCGCACTAAATGATGGTGGACGGCGCTGGTGGCGAGTAGTGCAGGGATGGCGACATGATGTTCGTCCATCGCACGGTCGGTGAGAATAATAATGTTGACGCCCTTGAGCACCGCGTCTTCTGCGTCCGCGCATAAGCGTGATAGCGACGGCTCCATGCCATCCGCGCCCCATTCGGCCGGGTAGCACATCGACAATACTTCCGAGCGGAAATGACCTTTGGTGAATTCCGCCGCACGATATAACTTTTCCATATCTTCAAAAGTCAGTATCGGTTGATGCACTTCAAGACGCATTTTCGGATCGATATCGTTCAGCGCCAACAAATTCGGGCGCGGGCCGATGAAGGACACCAGCGACATGACCAATTCTTCGCGGATCGGGTCGATCGGCGGATTGGTCACTTGCGCGAACAACTGGCGGAAGTAGGAATAGAGCGGCTTGCTGCGATTCGACAGCACTGCGAGCGGCGAATCGTCGCCCATCGAGCCTATCGCTTCCTGCCCGCTGGCCGCCATCGGCGCCATGATGAATTTGATATCTTCCTGCGTGTAACCAAACGCCTGTTGGCGATCGAGCAATTTGTCCGCGTCCGGCGTCGGGATGATGTCCGGCATCGGAATGTCTTCCAGACGAATCTGGGTTTTTTTCAGCCAGTCTTGATATGGTTTGGCGGTGGCGAGGTCGTGTTTTAATTCTTCATCGCTGATGATGCGGCCTTGCTCCAAATCGATGAGCAACATTTTGCCCGGCTGCAAGCGCCATTTCTTGACGATTTTATGTTGCGGAATATCCAGTACGCCCATCTCCGACGCCATCAACACGAGGCCGTCGTCGGTGAGCAAATAGCGCGCGGGACGCAAGCCGTTGCGATCCAGCGTCGCGCCGATTTGGCGGCCATCGGTAAACGCCACAGCGGCGGGGCCATCCCATGGCTCCATTACGGCAGCATGGTATTCGTAAAATGCGCGGCGCTCCTCGTTCATCAGCGGATTGCCCGACCAGGCTTCGGGAATCATCAACATCATGGCGTGAGCGAGCGAGTAACCGCCCATGAGCAATAATTCCAGCGCGTTGTCGAATGACGCTGAATCGGATTGGCCGTCGTAAATCAGCGGCCAGATTTTATCCAGGTCATCGCCGAGTAAATTGGAATGGATGGTTTGCTGACGAGCGCGGATCCAGTTGACGTTGCCGCGCAGAGTGTTGATTTCGCCGTTGTGCGCGATCATGCGGAACGGATGGGCCAAATCCCAGGTGGGGAAAGTGTTGGTGGAAAAGCGTTGATGCACCAAGGCCAGCGCGCTTTCCATGGTCGGGTTGGTCAAGTCTTGGTAGTACTCGCCAACTTGAGCGGCCAGTAACATGCCCTTGTAAACGATGGTGCGCGCTGAAAACGACGGCACATAAAATTCGCGCGCTTTGCCCAAACCCAATGCCTTAATGGCATGACCGGAGCTTTTGCGAATGACGTACAACTTGCGTTCGAAGGCTTCCAGGTCTTTCAGCAGTGCGCCTCGGGCGCCAACAAAAACCTGGCGAATAACCGGTTCGCAGTCCAGCACATCTTTCCCAAGTCCTTGATTATTAACAATAACATCGCGCCAACCTAAGAGGGCTTGGCCTGCGTTAGTGATTGCTCGCTCTACTTCGCGCTGGCACGCGACTCGGTTAGCGGCATCGCGCGGCAGGAACATCATGCCGACGCCGTATTCGCCCACAGCAGGCAAAGTGATATTCAGTTTGGCGCATTCGGCGCGGAAAAATTTATCCGGAATCTGCAGCAAAATACCCGCCCCGTCACCCACCAGCGGATCCGCCCCGGTCGCGCCACGGTGGGTCAGGTTCTTCAGAATCTGTAGGCCCTGCTCAATAATTTTGTGGCTTTTTTGGCCGTTGATATTGGCCACAAAGCCCACGCCACAGGCGTCATGCTCGTTAGCGGGGTCGTACAATCCTTGCCGGGCAGGCAATGCGGGATGATTCAAGTGAGACCTCAATATTTCAGATGGAATAAAACCAGGTTGCCCTATTCTTCGGGCTCTCTACAAACGTTTACAAAACACCCTCCGCTTGTGGGGCGGGGCCTTGTAAATTGGACAATCGATTTTTACCGACAGCCTGCCATTTTACCCAGAGGATATAACTGGGGCAACAAAATTGAAGGCAAATTCCCGCAGAAAGTTTCCTGATGAAGGTATATTTGGTCTGCTGTGCGCCAATTAACAGCTAAATGCAGAGGGCATTACTGATAATAGCCGACAGTATTTGTCAATTCTCCGCGCGGCGCTCGTCGTCAAAGTCGAGAAACTAAGGCCAAAAGCCGCTAAAGGCCTGATTTTTTGGTTGCATTAAACTTGAAGTTGCGCTTTAATTTGCGTTACTAACCTCATTACTTTGTTCAGAATTTTCTGATTTGAAGCCGGACCTGAAATAATTCAAGAAGGGATGCTACCGTGTCTACACTACTAACCCATTTCTACCCGTCCATTCGAAGCCTTTTCATAGGGGCGCTGACCGCGTTGGTCATTACGGGTTGCGGAGGCAGCGGAGTTGGCGGCAGAAGCAGTTCAGGCCCGACACCAACGCCGGCACCGGATCCCACCACCGCAGTAGCCAAGATTGTGTTGTCTTCTTCTTCGCCAAGCGTTAAGTCTGACGATTCAAACCAAGCTGATGTAACGGCAACATTGCTCACCGCAGGGAATGCCATCGTTGTCGGTGCAAGTGCAGACTTCACTTCAAGTTCTGGCGTGATGGTCGTTGCCAATCCAATTTCAGACGCGAAGGGTCAAATTACAGGAAAGTTTTCATCGGGCAGTGCTGATGCGGCAACCCGAACCGCAACGGTGACCGTTATTTCAAATAATATTTCGCAACAAATTCCAGTACGTGTCACGGGTTCAACAATAGACCTGACGCTGGTCGGCACCACCACGCTTCCCAATGATGGAAGCAAAACGGCCGACTTGGAAATTACCTTGAAAAATGCAGGTGGGTCGCCAGTGGGCAATACAGCAGTGACGGTCTCCAGCCTGCAACTGACCGGTGGCGCCTTAAGTTTTTCCACTGATGGCGGAAAAACCTTTTCGGCGAGCGCGACTGGAACCGCAGACGCTAGCGGCAAGCTCATTGCTCAAGTCAAAGGCAGCACTGCAGGAACCGTAAACGCGTCCGTCTCTGGGCTAGGTGAGACACGTACGCAAACATTTACGGTTACTCAAGTTACATCATCCAATAACTTTACTGTATCAGCTGTGAATGGCGTCGCGCTGCCGGCGGATCGAATCATTCCGCTCAGCACGGGCTCCTCGATCGAAGTTACCGTAACAGCGCCATCTCCAACAGCTAACGTGGTATTTGCCTCGAGTTTAGGTGCCTGGGACGGCGGCACTTCGAATGTGATTACGAAGGCGGCAGTCGCTGGCGTCGCGAAAGCGATTTTGGTGGCGACAAATACTGGGGTAGCAAA
Organism: Pseudomonadota bacterium; assembly: GCA_043769625.1. Classification (GTDB taxonomy): domain Bacteria; phylum Pseudomonadota; class Gammaproteobacteria; order Burkholderiales; family JBEEJL01; genus JBEEJL01. The sequence continues at coordinate 9,449 of JAYVJD010000193.1, forward strand.
CGTCCAAGTGTACGACCCAGCAAAGCCCAGCTTGACAGAAAGTTTTACCGCAGCGATTACCGCACCCAGTACCGATGCGGCGAATATTACGCTGCAAGCTTCGCCCAACGTTGTGGCCAAAGCCGTAGCGGGTGTCGCAGGGACATCGAGCATCGTTGCTACAGTTACCGATAGAAATGGCCAACCGGTAGGCGGTGCGGCGGTGTCATTTAAAATGGTTAAGGCGCCGGGCGGAGGCGAAAGCATTAACCCTGTCGTTCAACTAACGGCATCGGTCCCTGGTGCGGATGTAGGTTTGGGGCAGGCGCGCATTACCTTCACATCAGGTTCTTTGCCATCTGCTCAGGGCGGTGTACAGATCCGTGCGCAGGTCGTGGGAACAACCGTTGCAACGAAGGACCCAACACTAGGCGCGCCATCCGACGCGCTCATCACCATCGGCGGAACAGCGGGCTCTATCGCTTTTGGAACCGCCACGGTGCTTACTGAAGCCGGC
>JAYVJD010000194.1:0-22579 GCA_043769625.1 Pseudomonadota bacterium
ACCAGCACCAGCACCAGCACCAGCACCAGCACCAGCACCAGCACCAACACCAGCACCAACACCAACGCCAACGCCAACGCCGATTCCGCCCGTAACCCTGCTTGCAGTGGGAGATATAGCGCGGTGCTACGGCCTACCTGCGATTAATTCGGCGGCTGCCCGGACAGCGAATCAAATCGCACGTTTCCCCACGAATACGCCTTTATTAGTGCTCGGAGATGTGGTGTACGAATCCGGTACGGCGGACGAATTCACCAAATGTTATGGCGCGACATACGGTAAATTTTTATCCAGAACTTTTCCCGCACCGGGCAACCATGAATACACACTTGCTGGCGCTGATGGGTATTACAATTATTTTGGTGCGCGTGCCGGCCCAGATAGGCGCGGTTACTATAGTTTTGATTTAGGCTCATGGCATATTATTTCGCTCAATAGCAATGTTGATATGGCGAAAGGCTCTGTGCAGGAAGCGTGGCTGCGGGCTGATCTCCTTGCAAATCGCAGCAAGCCGTGTACCTTGGCGTTTTGGCATCATCCCCGATTCTCGTCGGGCGTTACGCACGGCAATGATGCGCGTTCGGCAGATGTCTGGAATGCGCTATTTGAATTCAACGCTGATGTTGTTTTAGTAGGCCACGACCATATTTATGAACGCTTTGGCCCGCAAGATCCGCTAGCAAACACGAATCCGCTTAAAGGAATTCGTCAATTTGTGATTGGTACGGGCGGGGCGGATTTGCTGCCAGAAGGCGTGCTTAAGGCCAATAGTGAAGTTCGCATTGCGAACGTTTTTGGCATCACCAAGTTTGAATTGGGTGATGGAAAATATACCTGGGTATTTTTGTCGGAGTCCGGCGCAGTTGCCGATTCGGGTGCTGCGAATTGTGTCAAATAGCGCGCTATCGATTTAACCCCGACTTCACCACATTCGCCAGCAGCCTGCCGTAAAAAACAATTTTTTCCGGCGGCACATAGGCGTAGCCGACGACCAATCCTTTTTCGCGTTGGTCGGATAAATAGTAAGTTGAGAGTGCGCGTACGCTGATATCGTGTTCTGCCGCTTTCGCGGCCATGGCGACATCATCGACGTAGTGCGGTAGTTGGATGACCAAATGCATGCCTGCCGCGGCGGGCGAGAGTTTGATGTCGTTACCCATTGCGCCGTATAAAGTTTTTTGCAGCAGGAGTCTTCTGCGTCCATAAATCAAGCGCATTTTGCGCAGGTGGGTGGCGAAATAACCGAGCTCGATAAAATCGGCCAGTGCCGCCTGCAACATCATTTGTCCTGGACGCTGAAAATCGTACAAGCCGGTTTTGAACGCTTCGACTAAATCGGGCGGCACGACGATGTAGCCGATTTTTAATCCGGGATACAACACTTTGGCGAAGGTGCCGAGATAGAGCACGCGGTCGTGGTGATCCATGCTTTGCAGCGAGGCGAGCGGGCGACCGGCGTAACGGAATTCGCTGTCGTAATCGTCTTCCAATATCCAGGCATTTTTGCGCACGGCAATTTCCAGCAGCAAGCGCCGCCGCGCCAAACTCATCACTACACTTTTCGGATATTGATGCGACGGGGTGAGATAAATCAGACGCGGATTTTTTTCCAGGTCTTCTGCGCTGGGATTCATGCCGTCATTGTCCACGGACACTGGGTGCAGTTTTAATCCATTGGCTTCGAGTGCGCGACGTGCGCCCCAATAACACGGGTCTTCCACCCACGCCGTGTCATGGTGGTCGGCGAGCAAATGCGCACACAGGTCGAGTGATTGTTGTGTGCCTGCTGTGATGAGCACTTGATCGACCGTGACGCGCACCGAGCGCGACACACGCAAATAATCGGCGATGGCTTGACGCAGCGGCAAATAACCGCCGGTGGTACCGTAATCGAGCAGCTCTGGACGGCCGGCGCGCCAATATTTATTTTGCAAGCGTTGCCATAGTTTGAACGGAAACGCCGAATAGTCCGCATCTCCCGGCGCAAAAGGTTGCACTTCAAACATGCGCCCGCCCGCCACGGCGCTCATCTCCTCGCCGCGTGCAGACAGTTTGCGTGACGATAAACTTTGCTTGATGGCTGCTGCATCGTTGGCAGAATCATTGTGCGCCGAGGGCTGTGACAATTGGTCGGGTAGGGTATCGGCGACAAAGGTTCCGCTGCCGGTTTGCGCCGTCACATAACCTTCAGCCAATAACTGTTCGAACGATGACAGGACGGTGTTGCGTGATACTTTTAAATCCTGCGCCAAGTCACGCGTTGAGGGCAATTGGCTGCCGGAGGGCAATTGGCGGCTGAGGATGGCGCCGCGCAAGGCTTCGTAAAGCCGTCTATGCTGAGGGAGCTTGGCGTGAAAATCGGCACCGGAAATTTGCGTTAACAGCAGTTCAGAAACCGGTAATTTCACAATGGCTCCATTGATTTGGCAAAAGTGGTTCTTCCCAGCATACCAAAGTAAACCTAAGCTGTAACCCATAAGTACAGGATTTAATTAGATTTTATTTTGCATCGCAACAAATGCGCAAAATATACAATAATTATTTAACATAATCAGATAGTTATCTAAAACTAAATTTTAGGCCGTTTATAAAATGGTTCTAAAATATTATATTTTCATAAAAAATAATGGAGCCAATTATGTTGGTCGGCGTAACAAAAGAAATCAAAAATCATGAGTACCGAGTCGGTCTGACCCCAGCGGGCGCAAAAGAACTGGCTGCGCGCGGACATAGGGTATTGGTCGAAACCATGGCCGGCAGCGGTGTCGGGTTTGATGACGCGCAATATGTTGCCGCTGGCGCGACTATCGCGCCGAATGCAGACGACGTGTTTGCCAATGCGGAAATGGTGGTGAAAGTAAAAGAGCCGCAAGCTATCGAGTGCAAAAAATTGCGCCCGGGCCAAGTATTGTTTACGTATTTACATCTCGCACCGGATCCCGAACAAACCAAATTATTGATCGCCTCGGACGCGGTGGCGATTGCGTACGAAACCGTGACCGATGATCGCGGCGGCTTGCCCTTGCTTGCGCCAATGAGCGAAGTCGCCGGGCGCATGGCGGTGCAGGCGGGTGCGCATTCATTGGAAAAAGCGCAAGGCGGTTCTGGCGTGTTGTTGCCCGGTGTGCCCGGTGTGCCGCCAGCCTACGTCATCGTGCTCGGTGGTGGTGTGGTCGGTATTAACGCGGCACGCATCGCGATGGGTATCGGCGCGCAAGTGACGATTTTCGACGTGTCATTGAATCGATTGAAAGAACTCGACGCGCGGTACGGCCCGCGTTTGATGACGCAATATTCTTCCGTCGCGGCGATTTCTGCCGCGCTGGCGGCGGCTGATTTGGTGATAGGCGCGGTGCTGATTCCGGGCGCGGCCGCGCCAAAATTGATTACCAAAGCCATGCTCAAACTGATGAAGCCCGGCTCGGTGATTGTCGATGTGGCGATTGATCAAGGCGGTTGCACGGAGACGAGCAAAGCTACTACGCATGAAAAGCCCACCTATATCGTTGATCATGTCGTGCATTACTGCGTGGCGAATATGCCCGGCGGCGTGGCGCGCACTTCGACCTTGGCGCTGACTAACGCGACCTTGCCGTTTGTATTGCAGCTCGCCGACAAGGGCTATCGCAAAGCGATGGAAGACAACAAACATTTACGCGCCGGTTTGAATATTCATCGCGGTAAAGTGACGTACGAAGCAGTGGCCCGCGACTTGGGGTATGCTTATATCGAGAAGATTTGATTTCTCTCCAATTTGAAAACCATCATGTCCCGCTCATCAAAGCCCGTCGTCTTGATTCCCGCCTGCACCAAGGACATTGGCGCGCATCCGTATCACGCCGTGCAAAAAAAATATGTCGAAGCGGTGCTGCTCGGTGCACAATGCACGCCGATTTTATTGCCGCCGATTGGCTTTGACGAGGGTATCGAAGATTTGCTCGATCGTGTGGATGGCGTGATGTTGACCGGTTCGCCGTCCAACGTGCATCCGAGTCATTTTGCGCAGGAAGTGCATAACCCCGCTTTGCCGCTGGATCCCGCGCGCGACGCGACGACATTACCGCTAATCAAAGCGGCGTTGGCGCGCGGCTTGCCGTTGTTCGGTGTGTGTCGCGGCTTCCAGGAAATTAACGTCGCGCTCGGCGGCACGCTGCATCAAGCGGTGCAAGAAGTGCCCGGTATGCGCGACCATCGTGAAAATAAAACCCTGGATCTCGATGCGCAATACGCGCCGGTACACAGTGTGACTTTACTCGCTGGCGGATTGATGCAAAAAATATTCGCCGACAAAGCCTCGCTGTTCGTCAATTCTTTGCACGGCCAAGGTATCGATCAATTGGCGCCTAGCCTGCGCGGCGAAGCGGTTGCCGAAGATGGTTTAATCGAAGCCTATTCGGTGACCGATGCAAAAAATTTCGCGCTGGCGGTGCAATGGCATCCCGAATGGCAAGTGATGCAGAACCCGGAATCATTAAAAATGTATCAAGCGTTTGGTGATGCCTGTCGTCAATCACACCATGTTGGCGAAACCAACATCAAACGTAGCGCATGAAAAAGAAACGAGTAGCATGATGAAAAAAATTATTTACTGGATAACGCCGGCGTGGTTATTTCAACACGGCACCAATCAAGTTCCCTAGCGGTTCTGTCGATTTTGTCGCGCTTAACCAGCGCGACACCATAATAAAAACTTTAATATAATCAAATACTTACAGAGAACAGGCAATCATCATGGCAATACGCGAAAATTTTACCAATGCAGATATGGAGCGCTGGCTTGACGAGCAGCGCATTACCGAAATTGAATGTCTGGTGCCGGATTTGACCGGCGTCGCGCGCGGAAAAATTTTACCGCGCGAAAAATTTACCGAAGAGCGCGGCATGCGGCTACCCGAAGCCGTGTTGGCGATGACGGTGACCGGCGAGTTTCCGGCCGGCGACGAGGGCTATGATTCTGTGGTGCACGTGTCCGATCGCGATATGATTTTGCGTCCTGATCCTTCCACCTTGTGCCAAGTGCCGTGGGCGATTGATCCGACCGCGCAAGTGCTGCACGACTGTTATTTTGCCGATGGTTCGCTGGTGGATTTTGCGCCGCGTTCAGTGTTACGTCGCGTGTTGCAACTGTACACCGACAAAGGTTGGGCGCCGATCGTCGCGCCGGAATTGGAATTTTATTTAATCGCCAAAAATACCGACCCCGATTTGCCGTTGAAGCCACCGATTGGTCGCAGCGGTCGCTCAGAGACCAGTCGACAGATTTACAGCATCGACGCGGTGAATGAATTCGATCCCTTGTTCGAAGACATTTATGATTACTGCGCGACAATGGAATTGGACGTCGATACGCTGATTCACGAAATTGGTGCTGGGCAAATGGAAATTAACTTTTTGCACGGCGAGCCGATCGGCTTGGCTGACCGCGTATTCTTTTTCAAACGCACGTTGCGCGAGACGGCGTTGCGCCACGAAATGTACGCAACGTTTATGGCGAAGCCGATGGCTGGCGAGCCGGGCTCGGCGATGCATATTCACCAGAGCGTGGTCGATATCAAGACCGGCAAAAATATTTTCAGTAATGAAGACGGCACGGCAAGCGCATTATTTCCGGCCTATATCGCCGGTTTGCAAAAATATATGCCCGCCGCCGTCGCGTTGGTCGCACCGTATGTGAACTCGTATCGCCGCATCGTCAAACACTCTGCTGCGCCAGTGAACGTGCAGTGGGGCCACGACAATCGCACCGTCGGTTTCCGTGTGCCGTTTTCGGACCCGCAAGCGCGCCGCGTAGAAAATCGCGTCGTCGGCGCCGATGCCAATCCTTATCTCGCGTTGGCGGTGACGTTGGCTTGCGGTTATTTGGGCATGATGGAAAAGCTTGAACCGACTAAAGAAATCACCGGCAGCGCCTACGATCTCGATTACGAATTTCCGCGCGGCTTATCTGAAGCGCTCGACGAGCTGCGCGCATCGACGGCGCTGAAGAAAATTCTCGGTGAGCGTTTTATTTCCGTCTATACCGCCGTGAAGGAGTTGGAGCTGGCTGAGTTTATGAAAGTCATCAGCCCGTGGGAACGCGAGCATTTATTGCTCCACGTTTAACGTAATATTTTTTGTGGAATAGCCATCATGTCCAGACCCATTGAACATTTACCCCCTTTAGTCAGAAGCTACGCTCAATACGACACCGCCGCCTTGCAAGCGCAGGACGCGGCGCACTATATGCACCCGTTCACCGATACCAAGGCGCTGGGTGAAAAAGGCGTGCGCATTATGGTGCGCGGCGAGGGCGTGTATATCTGGGATTCCGAAGGGAAAAAAATCATCGACGGCATGTCGGGCCTGTGGTGCGTCAGTGTCGGTTACGGCCGCAAGGAATTATGCGACGCGGCGTATCGGCAGATGCAAGAGCTGCCGTTTTACAATAGCTTTTTCCAGACTGCCAATGCGCCGGCCATTCAGCTCTCGGCCTTACTGGCAGAAATTTCGCCCAAGCATTTCAAGCATGTGTTCTATACGTCCTCCGGTTCCGAAGGTAATGATACCGTGGTGCGCATGGTGCGTCGCTATTGGGATCTGATGGGTAAATCGGAACGCCAGGTCATCATCGGCCGTATCAACGGCTATCACGGCAGCACCATGGCGGGCGCGTCACTCGGCGGTATGTCCGGTATGCACGCGCAGGGCGGTTTACCGATTCCGAATATTGCACACATTCAACAACCGTATTATTTCGAACTCGGCCACGGCCTGACGCAGGAAGAATTTGGCCTGAAAGCGGCATCATGGCTGGAAGACAAAATCCTCGAAATTGGCGCAGACAAAGTCGGGGCGTTTATCGGCGAGCCGGTGCAGGGCGCGGGCGGGGTGATTATTCCGCCGATGAATTATTGGCCGGAAATTAAACGCATTTGCGACAAGTACGATATTTTGTTGGTGTCCGACGAAGTGATTTGCGGTTTCGGACGACTAGGTCGGATGTGGGGCAGTGAATATCACGGCGTCAAGCCAGATTTGATGACCTTCGCTAAAGGCGTGACCTCAGGCTATATTCCACTCGGCGGCGTGATGGTCGGCGATCGCGTCGCCGATGTATTGATCGAAAAAGGCGGTGATTTTAACCACGGCTTTACTTATTCCGGTCATCCGGTCGCCTGCGCCGTAGCCATTGCCAATATCAACATTATCAGAAACGAAAAATTGGTCGAGAAAGTCGATACCGACACCGGCCCATATCTGCGCGAGAAATTTACCCAGCTTGCAGAGCATCCGTTAGTCGGTATTGCCGAAACGCGCGGACTGATGGCAGGCTTGGTATTGGTGAAAAATAAAAACAAAAAACCAGTGGAAACATTTGCGCCCGATTTAGAAGTCGGTATGATTTGTCGTGGTTATTGTTTTGCTAACGGCGTGATTATGCGCGCAGTCGGTGACCGCATGATCATCGCGCCACCGCTGGTTATTACGCGTGCGCAGATTGATGAACTGATTGCGCTGATCAAGCATTGTCTGGATTTAACGTGGGAAGAAGTAAAAAGACGCAATTTGGTGTGATATTGTAAGTATTTGATTTAATTGAATATTTTTTAAATTTGTGGATGGCACAAAAAGAAATATCAAGCAAACGATGCGAATGAAAACAAAAAAATTCTGCACCGTATGCCCGCAAGTGCCATGACACGTTGAGTCCATCGCGACCAATCATTTGGTTGAGATTTTTTCATAATGGTTTGCTATTTCTGAGGAGAAGACAGCATGGGTAGTTTCAAAACATCAAAATGGGTAGGCGCGGCGCTGGCGTTGGCGTTGGCAGTAAGCTCGGTTGTCAGCTTTGCGCAGGACGACGAAAAAATTCTGAATATTTACAACTGGTCGGACTATATCGCGGACGACACGATCGCCAATTTCGAAAAAGAAACCGGCATCAAAGTGCGTTACGACAATTTTGATAATAATGAAATTCTGCATGCCAAACTCGTTGCCGGTAAAACCGGTTACGACATCGTCGTGCCTTCATCGAACTGGGCAAAAATCCAGATCGACGGCGGCCTGTTGAAAAAATTGGATCGTGATCAATTACCGAATTGGAAAAATCTCGACAAAGGCGTGCTCGAGCAAGTCGGCAAACTCGATCCGGACAACCAGCACTTAGTCGTGTGGCTGTGGGGCTTCACCACCGTCGGCATTAACGTTGATAAAGTCAAAGCCGCGCTGGGCGATTTGCCTATGCCGGATAACGCATGGGACTTGGTATTCAATCCGAAATACGCCTCGAAAGTAAAATCCTGCGGCGTGTCCTTCCTTGATTCGCCGTCGGAAATCTTGCCGCCTGCACTTTTGTATTTAGGCAAAAACCCCTACAGCAAATCCGCATCGGATTATCAAGAAGCCGGGAAAATGCTCGCCGCTATCCGCTCTAACGTCACCTTGTTCAGCTCGTCGGGTTACATCAACGACATGGCCAGCGGCTCGATTTGTGTCGCCTTGGGTTGGAACGGCGATATCAATATCGCCAAACAACGCGCGATTGAAGCGAAAAACGGTGTGAAGATTGAAGCGCTGATTCCGAAAACCGGCGGCACCTTGTTCTTTGACACGATGGCGATTCCGGTTGATGCGCCGCATTCTAAAAATGCGCATGCCTTTATCAATTACATGATGAAGCCAGAAGTGCATGCCAGCCTGACCAATAAAGTGTTTTACGCCAACCCGAACGCGGCGAGCATGAAATTTGTCAGCAAAGAAGTGGCATCGAACCCGACGGTGTTCCTGTCAGAAGAAGCGAACAAAAAAATGGTCGCGCCAACTGCGGTGAATAACGACATCCGTCGTTTGATTACACGTCTGTACACGACGTTCAAGACTGGTCTGTAATGTAGCGGACTTTTATACCGGCTCCCGCGTGGGAGCCGGCATTTCCCCGCAGGTGTAACGTTTCAGCGCGTTGCGTATTCGAGGAAATGCCTTCATTAAAAAGGTAGGCATCATGGCAGAGACCATCAGCAAAGAAAAACAGGAAAAACAAAATGCTGCCGCGCCGTTCCTGCGCATCCAGAATCTGGTCAAAGATTTCGATGGCGTCCTCGCTGTCAACGACGTCACTGTCACCATCAATAAAGGCGAAATTTTCGCGCTACTCGGTAGCTCCGGCTGCGGAAAATCGACGCTACTCAGAATGCTCGCCGGATTCGAAACGCCGACATCGGGGAAAATTCAGCTTAACGATTTGGATATTTCGCGCATCGAGCCGTATAAACGTCCGATTAATATGATGTTCCAATCCTATGCCTTGTTCCCGCATATGACGGTGTGGGACAACATCGCTTTCGGTTTGCGCCGCGACGGCATGAGCGCGGCCGATGTTTCATCCCGCGTGGAAAGCATGCTCGAATTAGTCCAATTGAAAAACTACGGCAAGCGCAAACCGCATCAACTTTCTGGCGGACAACAGCAACGCGTCGCGCTGGCACGCAGCCTGGCCAAGCGCCCGCAACTATTATTGCTCGACGAGCCGCTCGCCGCGCTGGATAAAAAGCTGCGCGAGCGTACGCAACTCGAATTGGTCAACATCATCGAGCAAGTCGGCGTGACCTGCGTGATGGTCACGCACGATCAAGAGGAAGCCATGACCATGGCCTCGCGTATCGCAGTGATGAGCGAGGGGCGCATATTACAAATCGGCCGGCCAAGCGAAATTTACGAAACGCCGAATTGCCGTTTCGTCGCCGACTTTATCGGCAGCGTGAATTTATTCAAAGGCAAAGTGGTGGTGGACGAATCGGATCATGTCATCATCGACACGCCGGAATGCCAACATTATGTCGGCCACGGCATCACCGGCACCAAGGGCATGGACGTTAGCGTCGCGATTCGCCCGGAAAAAATTCGCATCACGCAAACCAAGCCGGACAAGCCGCACAACTGGGTGCAAGGCGTGATCAAAGAGATGGCCTACCTCGGCAGTTACACGGTGTATCACATCAAATTGCCGACGGGAAAAGTCATCAAGGCGACCACGGCCAACGCCGAGCGTCTGCCCGATTGGCAACCGACGTGGGACGATGAAGTGTTCGCGAGTTGGGATGAATATGCCATGGTAGTATTGACGCAGTAATGCATCATGCAGAAATATCTCAATAAAATCATAAACTTATTTACGGGGCGGTTCACCGTTATCGCAGTGCCGTATTTTTGGCTTGCGCTGTTTTTTTTATTGCCGTTTTTGATTGTGCTCAAGATCAGCTTAGCGGAAATGGAAACGACCGCGATCAGCCCATTAGTCAGTTTCGTTGAAGGCAAGCTGAATCTCAAAATTAATTTCAGTAATTTCATGTCTTTGTTCAACGACGAAGATCAATACTATTTGTGGACGTATTTGCGCTCGATTGCTTTTGCTGCCGTTACGACCTTGTTGTGTTTGTTGATAGGTTACCCATTCGCCTACTTCATGGCGCGCTCGCCCGTCCACATGCGCCCGGCGTTATTGATGTTGGTGATGTTGCCATTCTGGACTTCTTTCCTACTGCGCATTTACGCCTGGAAAGGTATCCTGGAAACCAATGGCCTGCTGAATAATTTACTCCTCTGGATGGGCGTTATCACTGAGCCAATTCATATGATGCATACCAAATTCTCTTTGATACTTGGCATGGTCTATACCTATTTGCCCTTCATGATTTTGCCGTTGTATTCCAATTTGATCAAACTGGATAACCGTTTTCTCGAAGCATCGGCGGATTTGGGTGCGACGCCGTTGCAAACTTTCTGGCGCATCACCATTCCCTTATCCAAAGCGGGCATCATCGCCGGTTCGATGCTGGTGTTCATTCCTTGCATCGGCGAATTCGTCATTCCAGAATTGCTTGGTGGGCCGGAGACTTTGATGATTGGCCGCGTTTTGTGGGACGAGTTTTTCAGTAACAACGATTGGCCGCGCGCTTCCGCAGTGGCGGTAGTAATGATATTGCTCATCATTGTCCCGCTGGCGATATTCAACAAATACGAAGCGGAACAACTTGAGGGCAATAAGCGATGAGCGCCGGCAGCATCAAGCAGGGCGCATTAAGCAAAACCGTGCTCGCGCTGGTCTATGCGTTTCTTTATATTCCGATTATTACCCTAGTCGTATTTTCGTTTAACGAATCGAAACTGGTGACCTTGTGGACCGGCTTTTCGCTTAAATGGTATTACGCCGTGTTGCACGATAAAGAAATCATCAGTGGCTTCTGGTTATCTTTGAAAGTCGCGTTTTTCACTGCGACGGCATCGGTCATTCTCGGCACGTTTGCTGCTGTCGCCTTGACGCGCTACAAGCGATTTCCTGGGCGGACTATATTTACTGGCATGGTCAGCGCGCCGCTGGTGATGCCGGAGGTCATTGTTGGTTTGAGCTTATTGTTGACCATGGTTACCATCCAAAAATGGCTCGGTTACCCAGAGCGCGGCATGTTGACGATCTGGATGGGCCACACCTTGCTTGGTATGGCTTACTCTACTGTGGTGATTCAATCGCGCCTGACCGAAATGGATAAGGCATTGGATGAGGCGGCGATGGATCTCGGGTGCAAACCGCTGCAAGTATTCGGCTTGATTACGCTGCCGCTAATTACGCAATCGCTGTTATCTGCTTGGCTACTGACGTTTACGTTGTCCTTGGACGACGTGGTGTTGTCGATGTTTTTATCCGGGCCCGGCTCGACCACTTTGCCGATTGTGATTTTTTCGCGTGCGCGGCTTGGGCTAAATCCGGAAGTAAACGCTGTCGCCGCCGTGACTATCGCCGCTGTCAGCGCGTTTGTCATTTTCGGCAGTATTTATATGGCAAGAGCCGAACGCAAAAAGCAGCGCGAAATCAGCGCAGCGTTCCGCGAAGCCAATCAATAGTTTGAATCAAGCAGTCAATGATGTGCGTAAAAAGTAGTTAGCAGAGCAAAGAAAAATCCCATAACCGATTTAGTCGCAATTAATAGCATGGAGGATTCAAATGTTTAGCATCCGTAAAATTGCATTAGCCGTAGCCTGCGCAATTCCCCTCATCGCCTCAGCGCAAGACAATAGCGCAATCAAGCAGGAACTAGATGCGCTAAAGGATAAAATCAAGCAGTTGGAAGAGAAGATGCAAAAATCCAACGCGTCAGATAGCCAAGCCGAAGCCGACCGCGTGCGCGTCAAAGTGGAAAGTCTCGAGGACGAGCGCGAGTCGAGTGGCTTCAAAGGCTTGAAAGTATCCGGCTTTGTTGACCCGACATATATTTATAACAAGAACGCCAACACCAGCAGCTTTGTGTTCATGAACAACTTTGCCAACGTCAATGGCTCGGGCGAAGTTTATACCTACGATAATGCTTACTTCGGCACTGCCTTGATCAAGCTGGAAAAAGAACTCGATAACGGCAGCAAATTGATGCTCGAGCTCATGCCGCATAAAAGCTATGGTTCCGGTTTTAACATTGGCAGCTTGATCAATCAGGCCACCGTGACGATCCCGCTGACATCCAGTCGTTTCAAATTCATAGCCGGTCAGTTTGGCTCATGGCCCGGTTATGAATATCAATTACCGACGGCGAAAAAAACCATTACCAATAATTTATTTTTCGATTTCACCGAGCCGACTTTTATCACTGGCGCCGGGTTGGATTACACCGAAGGTAAATGGATCTATAAAGGTATCGTCGGTAACCTGAATAGCGGCCGTGACAATGTGACGCGTGCGCCAGTCGTGCACTATCGCGTCGATTATTCCAAGGGCGAATTCAACGGTTTCGGTTTTTCCGGCTTGCACGGTCAGGCACCGGCAAACTTTGGTGCCGGGCTGGCGTTTAATCCGGCATCAACTACCGATCCCGCTGCGCCGCTTGCGGTTGAGGTCCCAACACGTTCCCACTTCGATTATTTTGAAGCCGATGCTTATTTCATTCGGGGCGATTTCACATGGCAGGGACAACTTGATTTCGGCCGACATAAAGGCGCCGCTTTCAATGGCGGCGATTCGCAATGGGCGGGTATTTCTAATTTAGTGGCGTATAAATTCACGCCGCGCAATGAAGGCATCGTCCGCCTCGATTACCTTGACAATCACAAAAATGGTGGCGGCACGCCAAACGTAGGCTTGGTTTCGTGTACCGATCCAGCGGTGGCAGGCGGTTGCGCATTTGGTGATTCGCTCAATGGCTTTGGTCCTGACGTGTCCGGCACCGATCCGAATGCCGATCCGAATCGCGGTGCGAAACGGTTGGCGCTCACATTAGGGTATAACTACAACTGGAATCTGAATACGCTTCTCAAGTTTGAGTTGCGCCATGACCGCGCGGATTTGCCGGTATTTTTCGATAGCAAAAATAGCAACTTTACCAAATCGAATACGATCTTCGGCGCATCCACGGTGATGAGTTTCTGATTTACGTTTAATCTCCGTCGGGATGATGCTAAACCAATTATCCCGACGGCAGTCTATAGTGTAAATAAGCTTTTCGGTCGTACATTTGTTATCCTGTAAAATTATAAATTTTCAATGGAATCAATTAGTTATGGACTCATTATTACAGCTCGTTAATCCGCGTTTAGTGCGCAATCAATGCTATATCAATGGCAAATGGCTGGATGAAAAAAATGGCAAAACTTTTGCTGTGCATAATCCTGCAACCGGTGTGTTGATCGGTAACGTGCCCGACATGGGCGCGGTGGAAACGCGCGAGGCGATAGTGGCCGCGCGCGATGCGCAGATTTTGTGGCGCGCAAAAACGGCGAAAGAACGCGCGGCGATTTTGCGCCGCTGGTTCGACTTGATGATGAAAAACCAGGAAGACCTGGCAAAAATTTTGACAGCGGAACAGGGCAAGCCGCTGACCGAAGCGCGCGGTGAAATCGCTTACGGCGCGTCGTTCATTGAATGGTTCGCCGAAGAAGGCAAACGTATTTACGGCGACACCATTCCGCAACACGCGGCCGACAAACGCATCATCGTCATCAAACAACCGATCGGCGTATGCGCGGCGATTACGCCGTGGAATTTTCCTAACGCAATGATCACGCGCAAAGTCGCGCCCGCTTTGGCGGCTGGTTGCGCGATGGTATTAAAGCCGGCCGAACAAACACCGTTCTCCGCGCTGGCGATGGCAGTGTTGGCGGAAGAGGCGGGGATCCCTGTGGGCTTGTTCAGCGTCATCACCGGCGACGCACCGGCTATCGGCGGCGAGATGACGTCGAATCCTATTGTGACCAAAATGACTTTCACTGGTTCGACAGAAGTCGGCAGATTGCTGATGAAACAGTGTTCCGGCACGATTAAAAAAATGGCGCTCGAACTTGGCGGCAACGCGCCGTTCGTGGTGTTCGACGATGCCGATCTCGATTCTGCCGTTGAAGGCGCGATGATTTCCAAATTCCGCAACACCGGTCAAACTTGTGTGTGCGCCAATAGAATTTTTGTACAAGATAAAGTTTATGACGCCTTCGTCGAAAAACTCGCGGCCAAAGTAAAGTTACTCAAAGTCGGCAATGGTTTTGACGACGGGGTAGTTCTGGGGCCGCTAATCGATCAACAAGCTTTGGCCAAAGTCGAAGAGCATGTCGCCGACGCGCAAGCGCATGGCGCAAAGGTGGTTATAGGCGGCAAACGCCACAGCTTGGGCAAAACCTATTACGAGCCCACTGTGCTGGCGAATGTCACGCGCAAGATGAAAATTTTCACCGAGGAAACTTTCGGCCCGGTCGCGCCGCTGTTCCGTTTCAAAGATGAAAAAGATGTCATCGAAATGGCCAACGATACCGAGTTCGGCCTTGCGTCGTATTTTTACAGCCGCGACATCGGCCGTATTTTCCGCGTCGCCGAGGCGCTCGATTACGGCATGGTTGGCGTCAACACCGGTTTGATCTCAACGGCAGAAGCGCCGTTCGGCGGCGTCAAGCAATCCGGTTTGGGTCGTGAAGGTTCGCATTATGGTCTGGAAGAATTTCTCGAAATTAAATATATTTGTTTGGGCGACATAAACAAATAATCGGAGTGCATCATGCAAGCGCAAGTGAAATCCTGGCACGACCAAGCAGCGGTAGCGAAATTCGACGGACGCGCTTTCATCAACGGCAAGCGCGTTTCATCGCAGTCGGGTGAGACCTTTGATTGTCTGTCGCCGGTCGATGGGCGCAAATTAGCTGACGCATTTCGTGGGCGCGAAGCCGATATTGATACGGCAGTAAAAGCCGCGCGCGTAGCTTTCGAAGACCGACGCTGGGCCGGTATGCCGCCCGCCAAACGTAAAAAAATCCTGATCAAGTTTGCCGATTTAATGCTAGTACACAGCGACGAACTCGCGCTGATGGAAACGCTCGACATGGGCAAGCCGATTAAATACAGCAAAAGCGTCGATGTAAATTCCGCCGCCAATTGCATCCGTTGGTTCGGCGAAGCTATTGATAAAATTTACGACCAGATCGCGCCGACCGCAGATGACACGTTAGCGCTGATTACACGCGAACCGATGGGTGTGGTCGGCTGCATCGTGCCGTGGAATTACCCCATGCTGATGGCGTCGTGGAAAATCGCACCTGCGTTAGCAGCAGGCAACAGCGTCGTATTAAAGCCATCGGAGAAATCTCCGCTCACCGTTTTACGTTTAGCCGAGCTTGCGATGGAAGCGGGCATACCGGCGGGCGTATTCAACGTCGTGCCCGGTTATGGTCACGAAGCAGGCAGTGCCCTGGCTTTGCACATGGACGTCGATTGCATCGCCTTCACCGGCTCGACCAGTGTCGGTAAAAAAATCATGCAATACGCGGGTCAATCGAATTTGAAGCGCGCATGGATGGAGTTAGGCGGCAAGTCGCCCAATATCGTTTGCGCTGATACGGCGGATATTGATGCAGCGGTTGCCGCATCGGTCGGCTCAATATTTTTTAATCAAGGTGAAAGCTGCAATGCGCCGTCGCGCCTGCTGGTGGAAGCGTCGATTAAAGATCAATTCATGGAACGCGCGTTGAAGCTGGTGCCGCAATACGCACCGGCCGATCCGCTTGATCCCAACACGGTGATGGGCGCGTTGGTGGACGAAGTACAAATGCAAAACGTCATGCGTTACATTGAATCGGGCAAATCCGGCGGCGCGAAATTACTCGCTGGCGGCGAACAAGTCCGGCGCGAAACCGGCGGTTATTACGTCGCGCCGACCGTATTCGACAACGTGCGCAACGACATGACCATCGCGCGCGAAGAAATTTTCGGGCCGGTTCTTTCGGTGATTTCATTTAACGACATCGACGAAGCCTTAAAAATCGCCAACCAGACCAGCTATGGATTAGCGGCCGCGATCTGGACGCGCGACATCAATAAAGCCCATCGCGTCGCGCGCGCACTACGCGCAGGCACCGTGCATGTGAACAGCTACGACGAAGATGACATCACCGTGCCGTTCGGAGGCTACAAACAATCCGGCAACGGCCGCGACAAATCGCTGCATGCGCTGGAAAAATATACGGAACTCAAAACCACTTGGATTAAGCTGTCGTAATGGAAGTAGGGTGCGCCGTGCGCACGCGTTTTGAAAAATGGACGTAGGCTGGGCTGATAAGCCCAGCAAGGCTGTAAATGAATGACGTTGCTGGGCTTATCAGCCCAGCCTACAGATCGAATTGCTAGAGTGAGAATTAAGCTTAATTGAAACAAAGAAAGTCCCCTCCCTTTCAAGGGGCGGGCTAGGGTGGGGATGGGTTACTAAAAGGTCACTACGACCAGAGACGCTAAATGAGATTGCAACGTGTGCGCACGGCGCACCCTACATCAAATTGTAAATAGGAGCCGGACATGGACATGAAACTCACCAACGCAGAATTGAAAACCCGCCGCGAAGCGGCCACGCCGCGCGGTGTGGCAGTCGGTAATAATTTTTTCATCGACCGCGCGCAGAACGCTGAAATCTGGGATATCGAAGGCAAACGCTACATCGACTTCGCCGCAGGTATTGCCGTGCTCAACACCGGCCATCGTCACCCCACTTTGATTGCTGCGGTGGAAGCACAATTGCGCCGCTTCACCCACACTTGCTATCAAGTCGTGCCCTACGAATCGTATGTAACCTTGGCGGAAAAAATCAACGCACTGACACCGGGCAATCACGCGAAAAAAACCGCGTTCTTTTCTACCGGCGCAGAAGCGGTGGAGAACGTGGTCAAGATCGCGCGCGCAGCCACAGGCCGCACGGCACTGGTCGCATTCAGCGGCGCGTTCCATGGACGCTCAATGATGGCGGCGGCTTTAACGGGAAAAGTCGTTCCGTACAAAGTTGGCTTCGGCCCGTTCCCGCCGGAAGTATTCCACGTACCGTATCCGTGCGAGTTGCACGGCGTGTCGGTGGAAGATTCGCTGCATGCGCTGGAATATTTATTCAAGGCCGACGTGGAAGCCAAGCGCGTCGCCGCGATATTGATTGAGCCAGTGCAAGGCGAGGGCGGTTTTTATGTCTGCCCGCCTGCGTTCATGACGGCGCTGCGCAAGTTGTGTGATGAGCACGGCATTTTATTGGTGATGGATGAAGTGCAAACCGGTTTTGGCCGCACGGGTAAATGGTTCGCGTCCGAGCATTACGGCGTGGTGCCGGACATTATCACCATGGCGAAAAGTCTGGCGGGTGGCATGACGCTGTCCGCAGTGTGTGGTCGCGCGGAAATCATGGACGCGCCTGCGCCGGGCGGACTCGGCGGCACTTACGCGGGTAATCCGCTGGCAATCGCCGCATCACATGCCGTGATCGATATTATCAAAAAAGAAAATCTGTTAGAGCGTTCGCAAATGCTCGGCGATAAGCTGCAAGTGCATTTGAAAAATATTGCCAAGACCGCGCCGCAAATTGCCGATGTGCGCGGCTTGGGTTCGATGGTCGCAGTGGAATTTAATAATCCTGCGACGAAAAAACCGGACCCCGATTACACCAAGCGTGTGCAGGCCAAGGCCTTGGAGCATGGTTTGATTTTGCTCACTTGCGGCGTGTATGCCAACGTGATTCGTTTTTTGTATCCGCTGACGATAGAAGATAAGCATTTTGATGAGGCGTTGGCCATCATCGAACAGTCTATTAAGACAGCATAAATAATTGAATATAATCAATAACTTACATAATGACCATCACGACATCGCAACAAAAGCAAATCGACGCGGCACGCAAAAAATTACATAGCCAAGGCGTGAAATTTGTCATGGCGCAGTTCACCGATATTTTCGGCGCGGCGAAAGGCAAGAATATTCCTCTGTCGCATTTGGAAGATATTTTTTACCCCGGCGCAGGTTTTGCCGGGCCGTCGATTTGGGGCACCAACTTGCCGCGCTTCGGACCAACATCGGAATATTACGGTCGCGGAGACATCACGACTTTGCAAGCGATGCCGTGGTTACCTGGCTACGCGCGCGTAGTGTGCGATGGTTTTGTAAATGGCGAGCCATTCGATTTATGCCCGCGCCAGATTTTGAAACAGCAAGTTGCGCGCTTGGCTGAGCGTGGTTGGACGCTTAACGCAGGCTTGGAGCCGGAATTTTTTCTGCTGCACAAATCCGGCGAAGATATTTTGCCCGCTGACATCGACGACGTATTGGAAAAACCTTCCTACGATTACAAAACATTGATGCGTAATCGTGACTACGCCGAGCGCTTGACGCAAGTGTTGCAGGAATCCGGCTTGGATGTATTTCAAATCGACCACGAAGACGCACAAGGTCAGTTCGAGTTGAACTATCACTACAGCGATGCGTTGCAAGCGGCCGATCGCTACATGCTGTTCAAAATGGCGGCGCATTCGATTGCTGAAGAAATGGGCATGGTGTTCTCAGTCATGCCAAAGCCCTTCGCGCACATGCCGGGCAGTGGTTTGCATTTTCATCTTTCCATCAGTGACAAAAAAGGTAACGCAGTATTTGCCTCGGACAAAGATAAGCGTGGATTGAAATTATCCGACACGGGCTATCATTTTCTCGGCGGCCTGTTACAGCATGCGTCCGCACTGTGCGCCTTCTCTGCGCCGACGGTGAATTCCTACAAGCGTCTTGTTGTGGGTGAATCTTTGTCGGGAACAACATGGGCACCGGCGTATATTTGTTACGGTGACAACAATCGTACCGCGCTCGTGCGCACTACCGCGAGCCGCATGGAATGGCGCTTATCCGACAGCGCAGCGAATCCATATCTTGCATTGGCATCGGTAATTGCAGCCGGGCTGGATGGCATCGACAACAAAACCAATCCGGGCGAACCGATTAACGAAGATTTGTACGAATGGTCGCCGCAACAATTTGTGAAAGCAGGCGTCGCAACACTGCCGCAAAATCTCGGCGAAGCAGTGAGCGCGTTACGCAAAAATAAAATAATCAGCAAAGCTATCGGCGAAGATTTCGTCGCAGAATTTACTCGACTGAAACAAAGCGAATGGATCAGCTATTGCCGACACGTTACGCAATGGGAAATCGAGCGTTACGTTGATAGTATGTAAGTATTTGATTATATTGAACGATTTAGAGGGTTAAAATGAGCGCAACTACCATCGACATGTCGGCATTCTGGATGCCGTTCACCGCGAACAAGCAATTCAAAACCACGCCGCGTTTAATGGCGCAAGCGAAAGGCATGTACTACACCACGCATGATGGCCGCCAGATTCTCGATGGCACCGCAGGCTTGTGGTGCGTCAATGCCGGACATTGCCGCGAAGAAATTACCGCAGCCATCAAAAAACAAGCAGAGACCATGGATTTCGCGCCGACATTCCAGATGGGACATCCGGTCGCGTTTGAAGCCGCGAGCAAACTGGCGGAAATTACACCGGCAGGAATGAATAGAATATTTTTCACCAACTCCGGTTCCGAGTCGGTCGATACCGCCTTGAAAATGGCGCTGGCGTATCACCGCGCGCGCGGTGAGGGTCAGCGTACTCGCTTCATCGGACGCGAGCGCGGCTATCATGGTGTCGGCTTCGGTGGCATCTCGGTCGGCGGCATGGTGAATAATCGCAAGGTGTACAGCGGCGCATTGCTCCCCGGCGTCGATCATTTGCCGCATACGCTTAATTTGAAAGAGCAGGCGTTTTCCAAAGGCCAACCGGCGTGGGGCGCGCATCTTGCCGACGAACTCGAACGCATCGTCGCCCTGCATGACGCGAGCAATATCGCCGCCGTCATCGTCGAACCGCTCGCCGGTTCCACCGGCGTCCTGGTGCCGCCGGTCGGCTATCTGGAAAAGCTGCGCGCCATTTGCGACAAGCACGGCATCCTGCTGATTTTCGACGAAGTGATTTCCGGCTTCGGCCGATTGGGCACGCCCTTCGCCGCGCAATTATTCAACGTGACGCCGGACCTGATGACACTGGCCAAAGGCATCACCAACGCCGCCGTTCCGATGGGTGCCGTCGCGGTGAAACAAGTGGTGTATGACACTGTGGTCAACGCCCACCCTGAAAATGCCATCGAGTTTTTCCACGGCTACACTTACTCCGGCCATCCGCTCGCCGCTGCGGCAGCCTGCGCCACGCTGGATTTATACAAAAAAGAAAACCTGTTCGCGCGCGCGGCAGAAATGGCGCCGTACTTCGAGCAAGCCGTATATTCATTAAAAGGCATGCCGCATGTCATTGACGTGCGCAATCTAGGTTTAGTCGCGGGTGTCGAACTCGAACCCTACGCAGGCAAGCCCTCGGCAAAAGCCTACGAAGTCTTCACCCGCTGCTACCAAAAAGGCATCCTCACCCGCTACACCGGCGACATCCTCGCCTTCTCGCCGCCGCTGATTATCGAGAAAAAAGAAATCGATCAGTTGTTTGGGGTGTTGGCTGAAGTATTAAAAGCGATTTAACTTCGTGGGAGTCTTAAATGAAACATGGCGTTCTCATCACTTTATTCATTAGAGCATTATTGTTGCCAAGTTGCGTTGCCACTTCAAGCGTCTGCGCTCAAGTCAGAACCGATGAAATACCTATGTACGGTGGATTGGATAGATCACAGGCTTACGAATTAAAAGAGGCTGATGATAAATTTATTGCCGATGTAACCCAACAATATGGTTCCCGCGAAAAGGCCGGCCAAATTTGGATAGAGCAGGGCTTCAAATTTTATCAGCAAGACAAATTAGGTCTGGCGATGCGGCGCTTCAACCAAGCATGGTTGCTTGACACATCGAATCCTGAGGTTTACACAGGTTTTTCATCTGTTTTGCATGACCAAGGAAAAAATTGTGAAGCAATGAAAATGATGGATAAAGCGCTGTCATTGAATCCACCTCCATCTCAGGGCATCTATCCAGATGCTGGGAGAATAACCACACTTTGCGCTGTGAATGACAAATCGCTTTCTCCCGAAAGTAAAGCCGACTTGTTAGCCCGTTCCGAAGAGCTCTACAATAAAGCGGAAGGGCTGGAGACGAATAAGAAATACGTTTATAGCTCGTGGGCGACAGCTTATTATTGGCGTGGCCAATACAACGAAGCATGGGCTATGGTAGCCAAAGAGCGTGCTTTAGGCAGCAAACCTGGCGAAAAATTCCTAGGCCTACTTCGTGCGAAGCTGGCCGAGCCGACGAAGTAGATTTTGTAAGGAGAGACTCTTTTTTGACTATTGCAATTCCACCGAAATAGCCCATTTGATTGCCTTTGTTTCAGTCTAATTAATTGTGAGATTGTATGCGCACACTAATCGTTATATTTTTGCTCAATTTTTGTGCGGGCTGCGCCTCAACACACAATTTAAATGAAGGTCCCAATGCTCTTGGCGGCGGCGTACAGACTGCGCAAGTAAAGCCCGGCCTGTATTCAATTTATGCCAGAACGAATTGGGCGCCCTGGAGTAATTATTCTGGCGTGAGAAATGTGTGGGCAAAAACGGCTGAATCTCTCTGTGATAAATCGGGCTATCAAGAAATAGGCATTTCCGAAGCAGACTACGATACAGGTAAACCCGGTCCGCTGGCCTATATTGTGACCCAACGTGATGGTCATGCGTTATGCAATAACGCGGCGACCAGCATGGAAGAAGCGCAGGCGTATTTGGGCGCAAAACCTCAAAAATAAGCACGTAGGGCGCAATGAACAACGTGAATTGCGCCGCATGGAATCGTTGAAGCACTCCAAAATAATGATCATGCCCGATCGCCAAGATTTACATTCGGCGCAATTTGTTTTACTCATTGCGCCCTACAAACGCTTACGTAGGTATTGAACTCAGCGCAATAAACCGCTGTCATTACTTTACTTTTCGGGTAAATCTGTTTTCCCCATTTGCCGATACGTCGATAAAGGAGACCGCCATGCCTATCAGCCTTGATACTAAATTCACCAAGCGCCGCGCCGTCCTGCAATCCTTGGCAGCGGGGGTTCTGCTCAGTGCATTTCCGCTAAATGCGCAAAATCTCGAAACTAATAAGCCCCTCAAAATCGGCATCATCGGCTCCGGCAATGTCGGCGGCACGGTGGGTGAGTTGTGGGTGAAGGCGGGGCATGAGGTGATGTTTTCGTCGCGCAACTTGGACGACGATAAATTGCTCGCGGCGAAAATTGGCGGCGGTGCACGAGTGGGCACGCCTAAGGAGGCGGCGGCGTTTGGTGATGTATTGTTTTT